>JAGHUB010000379.1 GCA_018065025.1 Candidatus Equihabitans merdae | reverse complement strand
GGTAGTTAAATTCGGCGGCAGCTCTTTGGCTTCTGCTGAACAGTTTAAGAAGGTTGGCGCTATCATCCGTGCTGATGAAAGCAGAGTATTTGTGGTTCCTTCAGCTCCGGGTAAGCGCTTTGGCGGAGATACTAAAGTAACAGACATGCTGCTTGGCATCTATGCATTGGCTGCAGACGGCAAGGATTTTACAGAAGAACTGAAAACCGTTAAGGCTCGTTATGACGAGATCATCGAAGGTCTGGAGCTGACAGACTTCAGTCTTGCGGATGACTTTGCTGTCATTGAAAAACAGATGAAGGAAGATCCCCAGAAAGATTTTATCGCTTCCCGTGGTGAATATCTGAACGGTAAGATCATGGCTAAGTATCTGGGTTACGATTTCATCGATGCCTATGATGTCATCTTCTTTAATGAAGAAGGCCTGCTTAATTCCTACAAGACAGAGAAGAAGCTAGGCCAGGCTCTGGCAGAACATGACCATGCTGTTGTTCCCGGTTTCTATGGTCATGGCAAGGATGAGAACGTTAAGACATTCTCCAGAGGCGGTTCTGATGTTACCGGTTCACTGGTAGCTCAGGCCAGCCGTGCTGATATCTATGAAAACTGGACAGATGTATCCGGTTTCCTGGCTGCCGATCCCCGCATCATCGACAATCCGGCAGGTATCAAGTACATCACCTACCGTGAACTGCGTGAGCTTTCCTACATGGGTGCTTCCGTACTTCTTGAAGAAGCTATCTTCCCGGTTCGCAGCTGCGGTATCCCCATCAATATCAAGAATACAAACCGTCCTCAGGATGAGGGTACATGGATCGTTGAAAGCACTGCTCAGAAACCGGACTATGTTGTCACAGGTATCGCCGGTAAAAAGGGCTTCTGTGCTGTTCTGGTTCTGAAATCTATGATGAACGGCGAAGTTGGTTTTGGACGTAAGGTTCTTCAGGCTTTCGAAGACAACGACATTTCCTTTGAACATATGCCTTCCGGTATCGACACCATGACCGTTGTGGTACATGAGAATGAATTCCTCAGCAAAGAGCAGCAGGTTATCTCATCTATCCACCGTCTGGCCAATCCGGACTCTGTTGAAGTGGAAAGCGGTCTGGCACTGATCGCCGTCGTAGGCCGCGGCATGCGCAGCACAACAGGTACTGCCGCTAAGCTGTTCAACGCATTGGCTGCTGAGAATATCAACATTCGCATGATCGATCAGGGCTCTTCCGAGCTTAATATCATCATCGGTGTTAAGGAACAGGATTTCGAAAAAGCAATCCATGCCATCTATAACTGTTTCATGGTAAAATAAAAGGCGTGGATGAATCTGAAATAATACCGGGTTTCGGATGGGTCCCAGTGATCTGCCCGAAACCCGGTTTCTTTCATCTCATAAAAGACTCTTAATGTGGAGGTGGTTCATGATGAACAGGCCCACAACTTTATATACGGTGATCCCTTGCTACAATGAGGAGGAGGTGCTTGGCGAGACGTCTAAACGCATGCAGCAGAAGTACGCAGACCTCTACGACAAAGGCATGATCACTCAAAACAGTAAGGTTCTGTTTGTTAATGATGGTTCAAAAGATGGGACATGGGATATCATCTGTT
The DNA here is from genome assembly GCA_018065025.1 of Candidatus Equihabitans merdae. Lineage (GTDB taxonomy): Bacteria > Bacillota > Clostridia > Lachnospirales > Lachnospiraceae > Chordicoccus > Chordicoccus merdae. Next base: position 2,817 of record JAGHUB010000379.1, on the reverse strand, counting down.
CCCTCTCTCAGCAGAATACCTGTTTTGCAGGCATCAATTTAAGCCGCAATCGAGGTCATCAGAACGCTTTGCTGGCCGGTATCCTGACAGCTAAGCAGGCAGCAGATGTGGTGATTTCTATGGATGCAGACCTGCAGGACGATATTAATGCCATCGACGAGATGTTGGAGAAATATTTCGATGGCTGCGATGTGGTCTATGGCGTCCGCAGTAAGCGGGAGTCCGATACATTTTTCAAGAGAACCACCGCTCAGGGCTATTACAAGTTTATGCATCGCATGGGTGCTGAAGTGGTATACAACCATGCGGATTATCGCCTGATGAGCCGTCGTGCATTAGAGGGGCTGGCACAGTTTAAGGAAGTCAATTTATTCTTAAGAGGCATGGTACCTTTGGTAGGTTACAAGAGTGACGTGGTTTATTATGAACGTGGTGAACGTTTTGCCGGCCAGAGTAAGTACCCTCTTAAGAAGATGCTGTCATTTGCTGCTGACGGTATTACATCACTAAGTACAGACCCCATACGTTGGGTACTGAAGTTGGGTGCAGGCATATTTGTCCTGAGCCTGATCATGCTGATCTATTCCGTCGTCCGCTGGGCCACAGGACATACCACTTCCGGATGGGCTTCACTTATGTGTTCCATCTGGGTCATCGGTGGTCTTACCTTGATATCCATCGGCGTCATCGGCGAATATATTGGCAAAATATATATGGAAACTAAAGAACGTCCACGCTACATCATCGAAAGTTGTGTGGGATTGGAGGAGAGGAGATGACTATTGGAATGAAGCGAATCATGACCAAATTAAGCGTTTGTTTTATGGGTTTTGCAGCAGTTCTGATTTTTGCATCAAGCGTATGGGCAGCAGATGCCTATGATAACACCTTTACTTTTTCAGAAAATGGTATCGTTGCCGAATCAGAAGATGATGACTACCTTATTACAGATTCTTCCCTTACCATTTCGGGAAATGGCAGCTATTGCATCACAGGCAGTGCTTCCGAGGGAAATATTGTTGTTGATAAAAAATGCAAGGCCACGTTAACACTGAGTGATTTATCGCTGACTTCTCAGACGACAGCGCCTCTTGTCATCGGAAAGAATGCAGAAGTAAAGATCAGTTGCAATAATGCGGTGCTGACCGACGACGAGCCTGATGCCGATCAGGGTGAAGGGGCAGCCATCAAAGCCAAGTCCGGTTCCAAGGTAACACTTAACGGTCCGGGTTCCCTGACTCTGAATGGCAATATCAAAAACGGCTTCAAGGGGGCTGCAGAGAGCAATCTCATCATCGGTAAAAAAAGTCCTCTTGAATTAACTGTGACAGCTGCAGCCAATGGCATCTCCTGTGATGGCAGTATTTATATCTGCGATGGCAATACCATTCAGATCGAAGCCGGTGACGACGGTATCAAGACCGATCCGGATGAGACTGATACTAAGTCTGAAGGAACCATTACCATCGACGGATCAAATATCTCACTGAAAGCCGGTGATGATGGTATTCAGTCAGCAAAACTTCTGACAGTTAATGGCGGCACTTTTGTTCTGGATTGTGCCGATGACGGTCTTCACTCAAACGATGATCTTGATCTGATCAAGGGGGATATTTCCGGCAAAACAGGTGGCAAAACCGTTCATGCTGATTTCACATTGACCGTTGGTGACATAGCTTATGCAGACTCTCAGGATCCGGCAGAGATTCCGGTCATCAACATTGAAGAATGTTACGAGGGTCTTGAGGGAACAACAATTATCCTTAATGCCGGCAAGGGTTTTATTTCATCTACAGATGATTGCGTCAGTGCCGGTACGGATTATGATGCATTACCATTGGCTGTCATTAATGGCGGCTATTGGTGTTTTGTCGGCGGTGATGACGGTATAGACACCAATGGCAATTTTGAAATGCATGGTGGCCACACCGAATCATACTGCGGAAAAGACTGGGCAGAACCTCTGGATATTGATTACTGGGTCGGTTATACAGGCAATGCAGACGGTGGTATGCTTTTTGCCCTGGGTGACAGAAGTCAGTTTGTTAATCTGAACGAAGGCTTGAAAGCTATCTTTGATATTGAAGATGGTATTGCTGAAGGTACAGAGGTGGTAATCAAGGATGAATCAGGAGCCATCCTGTTTTCAACAACCACCAGACGTAAAGGCAACAAGATTCTCTTTGCCCATGATGCCATTGCCAAAGGCGGTAAATATTACCTGTGGGCTAATGGTCGGCTGCTTGCCCAGACCCGGACAACAGGTGTCTGGAACATAGAGAGACTTTGTGGGGCTACCCGTTATGAAACTGCTGAAGCTGTAGCAGATAAACTGAAAGCCGTTACAGGTATGGATAGTTTTAAGGCAGTGGCTCTGGCCAACGGTACCGTCTACCCGGATGCTTTGTCCGGCAGCTGCCTGGCAACGGATATTGGTATGCCCATTCTTCTGGTAGATCCATCAGATGATAGCAGGACACTTAACTATGTTCAGGAAAACATGATGATCGGTGGTACCATCTACCTTCTTGGCGGCAATGCTGCCATTTCTGCATCACTAGAGCAGAAGCTTATAGATGAGGGGTATGATATCAAGCGGCTGGCTGGTGCTGATCGCTATGAAACTAATGCTGAGATTCTTAAAGAACTGACTGAGTCTTCAGATAGAGCATTTACTTCAGTGGCTGTTGTAAGCGGCAATGGTTTTGCAGATGGCATTTCTGCCTCAGCAAGTGGCATGCCTATTATCATGGCCGGTGATCCATTGGGGGCTTATCAGGCAGATCTGATCGCACAGGATTCAATTGAGCAGGTCTA
>JAGHUB010000008.1 GCA_018065025.1 Candidatus Equihabitans merdae | reverse complement strand
ATCTATAATTATACATTATAGGGGAAGTGCGCCCTTTATGTCGGGTCCTGCATAAAAGGGAAAAATTCAAGGATCGGAAGGAAGACACATGAATACGAATTGGTTTAAGAGAGGTCTGGCCGGAATTCTTTCGGCAGCGATGATTTTAACATCATCCCCAGTCATCACACTGGCAGACGAAGTGGGCAATGTGCCTGCTGAACCAGCGGTTGTTTCTGTGGAAACACCCGACAGCACACCGGAAAGTATTCCTGATGCTGCTCCGGAAGAAACACCGGAGAGCACGCCGGAAGTAACACCGGAAAGCACACCTGATAGTAGTGTGCCCGAAAGTGCTGAAAGTGGCTCCGAAAGTGACGGCTCCGATCAGGATGCTGACAGCGAATCCACCAAGGAAGATGCTGAAAGCACCCCCGAGTCAACACCGGAAGATGCCCAGGCCGTTCAGGAAGACCTGAACGCTGCAACTCAGGCTGAAAAGGATAAGATCCTGGCCGAAGTAGTTAATATCACTGTTATGAAGTATTGGAATGATAACAATGCTGATCATGGCGGCAATCTGACATTAACTCTTCAGAGAAACGACGGTCAGACATATCCCATCGTTTTGAACGCAGGTGGTGGCTGGCTTGATACACACAGCTATCCCAAGTATCAGTCTGTTCCGGAGAATCCGGATGGTACATTAGGTACACCGGTTCCCTACAGCTATACTCTGCTGGAGACTGAATCTTATGACGGTGGCGACACTGACATGAGCAAGTACTTCACCATCGTTGAGCCCACCAAGACAGATGCTGATGGCACTCTTCAGATGGAACTGCGTAACGTCAGAGAGACAGAGTACAAGTCTACTAAGATCTGGCGCGACAATGAGAACAAGTACGGCACACGTCCGTCTGTTTCTTCTTATATTAATGGCAATATTTCAATCATGCAGCGTATCGGTGATAACACACCCACAGCTGTTGATCTGAAGGGCAAGGGTCTGGACTACTATGTTGATATCCAGGCTGCTGACGATATCACATGGAATATCGCATTCAAGAACCTGCCGGCTTATGCTGAAGACAACACTCCCATCGAATACATCCTTGTTGAGAGTGAGCAGATTCCCGCAGCTGCAGGTCACACAGGTTACGAAGGTAGTTATTACGAACCCCTGTATCGTAACGAAGTTAACTTTGCCAGCATCGAGGATGGCCTTTACAACAAGGGTATCCTGACCAACACTCTGGTTAAAGATGATGGTTTCACATTCAACAAAGTATGGCTGGATGACGGCACAGAACAGCGCCCCAAGGGTAGCTTCATCCTTTACCGTTATGTTGATGGTCAAGAAAACTATCAGTCATCTTCTCCCATTCAGGGTATGGATACATCCCTGAAGCCGGTAGATGCTATATATACATTCGGCTTCGAAGATGAAGTTGGCGTTCTGCCTCAGTACGATCCGGAAGGTCGTATGTATGTTTACTACGTCAAAGAAATCTGCAACGATTCCCGTTATGAGAAGGTCGTTGACGGCAATCTTAACGGTGACAAGGCTGACAAGAACGAAAAGTTCCTGGTTGCCAATAACGGTACTATCTACAACCGTCGTCACGGCACCACAAGCGTAAGTGGTTCAAAGACATTCGTGGCCGGTGCTATCCAGGGTGATAAGTTCGATGTCACTGTACAGCTTCAGAAGCAGGTTACAGATGAAGAAGGCAATATCTCATGGGTCAATGTAGAAGGTCAGGCCAAGAATGTTGGCGGCTTCACATCTGAAACCATGACTAAGAGCTTCGACTTCTCAGTACCTCAGTTTGATGAAAAGGGTCTGCCCCTGACATACCGTGTCATTGAAACAGGTATGGGCATCACTGATGAGGCCGGTAAATACGGTACAGCCACCAAAGAAAGCGGCTACGTTGATGGTGATGTAGCTGAAGTTGGCGCAGGCATTCTGAATGACCAGGATCCTCACGGCTTCCAGTTCCGCACAGAAGTTTCTAATGGCAAACTGACAAACGTTCTGATCGGTCAGACTGATGTCCAAATCACAAAAGTTTGGGCCGGCGGCGTAGAACCGGTATACCCGGTTACAGGTGTTGTCGTTGGTACAGACGGTAGTGAAAAGCCTTTCATTATCAATGAAGGTGATGGCAATAAAACACACGTTGTTATGCCCAGATATGACGAACGTGGTGGTGAGATCACTTACAATGTTCGTGAATCTGTCAATGGTCCCTATGTTCCTACATATGCCTATGAAGATGGCTCATGTATCGGCGATACAGGCAGCCCGGCAGATGCCAATACTCCGGATGGTATCCACGAAATCCTTCGTGCCGCTACTATCACAAATGGTCCCATTGGTGAAGGTACATGGATCACTGTTCAGAAAGAATGGATCGATGACGGCGATGCTGCTCACCGTGGTGATGTTAAGGTAGCTGCCTTTGATCCTGACGGCAAGATCCATACTTACACAATTAATGGACAGACTGTTGAATCCAATACAGTTATTCTGAACGACAACAATGGTTGGCTGGATTACATCTATGTATCACCGGAAAGCAACTTCGATTGCTCCAATATCATCGTTCGTGAAGTTGCTGTTGGCGATTCTGTTACCCTTTACAGTGATGATGAAGTAGCCAATGCAATTAATGGCATCGATGCCAAGGGTCTTTACGATGCAGAATTTGCCGGTCGTGTCAATGCCGGTTTCAATGCATACGGTGCTACCGTTACTGGCAACCATGTCTATGTATCTACCGTTAACAGAGACCGCGACGCAAACAACATCGCAACCGTTATCAACAGACGTGTGGGTAATGTCGTCTTCGACTTCAACAAGACATGGGATGATGGTAATAACCAGCAGGGCGATCGTCCTGACTCACTGGTTATCGAAATCCGTCGTGACGGTGCTGTTGTGGGTACATGCACACTGACAGAAGAAAATGGTTGGCAGGCCACTACTTGGGATGATAACGGCGAAAAGGTCTTCCTGCCCAAGTATGACGAAAGCGGTGCTCTTTACGAGTACACTGTTAAAGAGACAGCCAAAGATAAGGGTCAGCCCTATGACATGGCCGCTCACGAATATGCATGCTCTTCCTCTAATAAATATACTGTTGGTAATGCTTACAATGCACATACCAGCGATCTGTATGAATACAAGTTCCACAACCAGAAGTCAAAGACAGTTACTCCGATCTTCTATAAGCTGTGGTTGGATGACCTTGGCAACATGTATGGTCAGAGACGTCCTGATATCTTCGTTACCCTGTACAGATCTCTTAAGGGTGAAGATGGTCAGTGGAGCCAGCCGGAAGTTGTTCGTGAATATGTAGACCGCGACTGGTCAACACAGTATTCACCTTATGACTGGGCTGTTACTTTCGAATCTCTGCCTAAGTACAACAATGAAGGTTATGAGTATGCTTACTATGTAAGAGAAACAAAATCTCAGGCCAGCTCAAAGTACGAAGATACTTACTACACAGGTAACATGGTAGGTCACTGGACAACATCCGGTACACCTACACTGAATCTTGGCTGCCTGCAGGGTCAGACAACTGATGACCAGGCAACAGGCAACTTCGCCGGATTCATCCCCATTAACGGTACTATCGTTAATACTCGTTTCGACGAAGTTGAAATCGAAGGCCGTAAGGTTTGGACAGGTCTCAGCGATCATTGGACAGTTATGTCCAGACGTGAACTGCTGGATGCTTGTCCGGAAGTTACAATCTCCCTGTGGAGAGAAGATACAGACGGCGTACGCAGACCGGTTACCGAAGCTGATAGAAGAGGCGGCGATGTCTCCGACTCAGAAGGCGATCTGAGTGACGTCCTGAATGATGCACTTAGCGGTGCAGCCCCCATCACTGCTGTTGTTGATGGTTACAACAGTGAATACAACATGGGTATCTTCGATCGTTATGATCGCGATGGTCAGTTCGTCAAATACTTCGTTATCGAAAAAGACGAAGATGGCAAGCTGCAGAAAGTCTGGGACGGGGTCTATGACATCAACCTGGCCAGCGCCAATAACTTCAGACTTACCAACGTTTACAACGGTGATACAGGTCACAAAGTTGAGTTCGATAAGAAGTTCCTCAACATCGATGATCAGATCGCACTTGGCAAGAAGATGCCGGAGGTTGAATTCATCCTTCAGTCTTACATGCCGGTTGTCAATGCTGCCGGTGAAAAGGAATACGAAGTAGAATTCCAGACATTCAGCAGTAAAGCTAGTTCTCCGTATTACTATTCAGATGTTGTTATTGATCCGGATCCCTCAACAGATCCCAAGACAACCTGGACTGTTACTTTCCCGGGTCTGCGTAAATACGCTCCCAACCTTCAGGAACTGAGATATGCTCTGAAGGAAGTTAAGATCAATGGTTATACTGTTGGTCAGGTTGGCGAAGACGGCACAATGCCGGGCACCAACATCATCATGTATTCAGAAAATGGTGTCACCACTGTTCTGGATGGCAACCCCGCTGAAATCATCAATGAGTACAACAAGCTGCTCAATGCTGAAGTCACTAAGAAGTGGGATTTCAGAGGTGCTCTGGTTCCGGAATCCGAACAGGATAACTACA
>JAGHUB010000342.1 GCA_018065025.1 Candidatus Equihabitans merdae | reverse complement strand
ACTTTAGCATCCATGACCAGGCGTTCTTCTTCCTGAGGAAGAGGACGACCATATTCGTCATAGTCTTCTTTGAAGGTGTCATATTTGCCGGGCTTCCAAAGGATACGCCACAGAGCTACAGCACCGATCAGCTCGATGATAAGGGCCGGAATACTACCGATATTGCAGACAGCCTTGATACCATTGATATCCAGCAGAATCATGCAGATAAGAGCGGCAACGCCCATCAGGATACCCCAGAATACCTTCATACCTACGGGCGGTTCTGTATCTTCCTGTGTCAGACCTTCTGTGCACAGACCGGCGATGGAGTTTGTGCAGGAGTCAGCAGCTGTAACAAAGGATGTAAACAGCATGACCAGGAAGACAGCGATGGTAATGGTTGCCAGAGGCATGTTCTGATACATACGGATAACAACACTACCGAAGTTTTCAGCATAAGCATCGGCCATACCAAGACCATCCAGCTCCATCTTCAGAGTTGTTACGCTGTAAACGATCATCCAGATACCTGTCAAAACGGACGGCCATACGAAAGTATAAGTAGCAACCTGCTTGAATGTGAAACCATAAGAGATACGGCCAAGGAAGGCAGAAGCGATCAGAGCCCATGCCAGATATACAGCGAAGTAGAAGATGGGCCACCAGTATGCCCAGTTGTCACCGGTCAAAGCTCTGGTGTTCAGCATATCATGGATGTAATACTGAGCGAAGTTACCGATGCTTTCAACACCCATGCTCAGAATGTCACGAGTGGGACCGCAGATGAATACGAAGGCCAGCATAGCAGCGAATACGTAGATATTGAAGTTGGACAGTGTCTTAATACCACGCATCAGACCGGAAGCGGCTGAGATAACAAATGTAGCTGAGATAATCAGTACGAGGATGGTCAGTGTGACAGCATTCTTTGTAACAGCACCTCCTGACAGTTCGCCAACACCGAAGATCAGTGATTCAGCACCTGTACCGATGGATGCGATCAGACCGCAAACCAGAGTGAACACGCAGATACCATCGATAACCTGACCAAGCTTACCGTCCATCTTGTCACCAAAGAGAGGAGCCAGGATAGAACCAAGAGAGAATTTACGCTTCATGTTGTAGAAGGTAAAGGCCATCAGGATAGTGGGCAGAGCATAGACAGCATAGGGAGCAAATGTCCAGTCCATCAGAGCAGCTCTCATACCGAACTTGGCAGCTTCCAGTGAGAATGCAGCAACACCTTCAGATGCAGGGGGAGCTGAGTAATGAGCCATGATCTCGGCAGCACCCCAAACCGGAAGACCGGCACCAAGAATGGTACACAGTGAGATAGCGAAATAAGTCAACTTATTGATCTTTGGCTTAGCATTACGACCACCGACTTTAACCTTACCAAGGGGTGATACATAAACCAGGAAAGCCAAAATCGTGATACCGAATACACCGATATCAAACAGCCAACCGAAGTTAGCCAGCAGAGCATTACACAGATTGTTAACACCATCTGCGAAGCCGGTACCCATCATCATAGTAGCGATGATACAGATGCCCAGCAGAACCAGGGGCAAAATGAAAGCTATGGGACGCATTTTGCCTTTCTTCATAATAAAACCCTCCTCATATGGAATCTTTGAACATAAGATTCAATTCGCCTACTTTTGTTGAATGCTTTATCACTTCAACGCTTGTATGCTTTTATGCGTTAAAGCACCAACAACAGAGGTTATTCTAATCGATAATCCGATCAGTCTCAACAAAGTATTTTTTA
>JAGHUB010000396.1 GCA_018065025.1 Candidatus Equihabitans merdae | reverse complement strand
TGTATAAGGTGGAGAAACCATTTTCCGTGATGGTCACTCGATGATGATTTGACACCATATATAACACCACTTATAATGCGAGGTAAGATATGTCGAAATGGTACGTCAAGTTATAGAAAGCGAGGCGGAGAAAATTGAAAACACTGAGTGAATATATGCAACTCTCGTATCGAATGGAAATCGTTGAAGATACAGAGGAAGGCGGTTATGTCATATCCTATCCGGAGTTGCCGGGGTGTATTACTTCAGGAGATGACATTGCCTCTGCAGTAAAGAATGCTGAAGAGGCCAGAAGGGAATGGCTGGCTGCTGCCATGGAGTCGGGTCAGTCGATTCCGGAACCGGGAAGTAGTGAAAACTATTCCGGTCAGTTCAAGCTTCGCTTACCCAAAAGCCTCCATCGGGCTTTGGCCGAACAGTCAAAACGAGAAGGCGTCAGCATGAATCAGTATTGCGTATTTTTGCTGTCAAATAACCATGCCATGCATTTGAAATAATGAGGAGAGGAATTAACTATGATTAAGAGAGATAAGACGATCATGATCGGCTGCGATTATCAGGATAGACTGTTTCCGGCTGTTTATAATACCGATACTTTGATGGACAAGACCCTTCGCCTGATGAAGGGCTTGAAGGTGCTGGGGGTTCCGGTGATCTTCACCCAGCAGTACACAAAGGGCCTTGGGCACACTTCAGAAGCTATCCGTGAGGCTGCGGGAAATAACGACTATCTGGAGAAGATTCGTTTTAGCGCCTGGTCTGTTCTGAAAGATGTACTGCCTTCACCGGAAGAAAAACCCTATGTGCTGATCGGCGGCATCGAAAGCCATGTCTGTGTATTGCAGACCGCCATCGAACTTAAGGAAAATGGCTACAAGGTCTTCTATGTAGCTGACTGCGCTTCCAGTCGCTCCAAACGAGATTACAAACTGGCTCTGAAACGCGCTGAGCAGGAAGGCATCATCATCACCAGCTGTGAATCTATCCTGTTTGAATTACTGGAAGAGGCCGGTACAGAGACAAGTAAAGCTATTCAAAGAATCGTTAAATAATTCCGAATTAAACCATGATTGAAGAATCGTGAATCCATAAAAGAGTGAGATGATAGAGGGCTGAACAAAATATGAACAACGAAAAGAAAAAACTCGCTATCTTAGTTCCCGGCTTTGAGTCCCATATTGATCAGGTTCGTGCCATGGTGCCGGATTGGGATATCGTTCAGGGTGATGAATCAAATTTTGATGATTGGGCAGATGTAGATGTCTTATTTGGCGATCCTTCCCTGTCAGTGATCAAGAAGATGTCCAAACTGGACTGGCTCCAGATCTGTTGGGCCGGTTATAACGATTATGTAGAAGACGGTCATCTGCCTGAGGGCATCAAGCTGTGCAATGCCTCCGGGGCTTATGGCGTGACCATCGCGGAGCATGGTCTTGGCATGCTCCTGGCCCTGTGCCGTCGCCTGCCTGCCTATCAGAAAAATAAAGACCAGCAGGTCTGGCAGGATATGGGATCTGAAAAAATGCTTTATGGCGGCACTGCTTTAGTGCTTGGCTGCGGGGATCTGGGATCCCAGATGGCCCTTCGACTGAAGGCTTTCGGCATGCATGTCATCGGTGCTCAGCGTACCCCCAAGAGTGACCTGGCTCCCTTTGACCTGCGCATCGCTTTGAAGGATGTTGAAAAATATCTGCCCCAGGCGGATGTGGTGATTGGCTGCCTGCCGGATAACCCGGAGACGCATCACACTTTGAGTGAGGAGCGGCTTTCTCTTATGAAAGAAGACGCCATCATCGTAAATGTGGGTCGTGGCGGCCTCATCGACACAGATGCTTTAATGGAATGCCTGGATAGCGGCAAATTCTTCGGCGTAGGCTTGGATGTCATCGATCCCGAGCCACTGCCGGAAGGCCATGCTCTGTGGAACATGGATCGCGTCATTATCACACCCCATGTAGCCGGTACCGGTTTTGGCCACCTCAAAGAAGTAGAAGAGCTGATCTGGAACATTTTCCTTAATAATCTGCCCCGCTATGTGTCAGGAGAAGTTCTGAATAATCTGGTGACTGTTATTTGAGGAGAAGTGAAAATATCCTGCATTAAAAAGTAATCTGAGCTGCATGAAAATGCTGATTTGAAATACATGAATAAAGTTCTCGGCTGCCACTTGAGATGGATCAGGTGGCACCGAAGAATGCCTGTTTTGAGACATCTTGTATCGTAAAACAGGGCTCAAATCCGGCGGACTTGCACCGCCGGAGCAAATATGGTATACTGACTTCAAATTTGTACGCTAAAGCGTAAATGCAGACGGAGACAGGACAATCAAAGGCGATAGACCGTCACGCAAATTGTTCTCGTCTCTATTTTTATACAAGCCAATGCATAAAAATACAGAATTCTTTGAATAAATATACAAAAACCGGCCATAACAAATGGCCCATAGGAGTGAGATGGAAGAAGCACGTATTCTGGTCGCCGGCGATTCCGCTGTCGTAGTGGAATTCGGTAATGAAATCAGCCCGGAGATCAACGGAAAAGTTAAACGCTTCTACAGCGTTCTGAAAAAGAGAAATGTGACGGGTGTTGTCGACTTGATTCCCACATATCGCTCCGTCATGATTCATTACAATTCAAGACAGTTATTCTTCTTTGAGATGGAAGCCATCATCAAAGATGCTCTGCAAGAATCTGGTTCACTGGAAGATGTTCCCAGCCGAACCTTCAAGATTCCGGTTTGTTACGGCGGTGAATATGGTCCGGATATTCAGGACGTGGCCAATCATAACCACCTGACTGTGGAAGAAGTTATCGATATCCACTGCGCCAAACCTTATCTGATCTATATGTTGGGTTTCCTTCCCGGATTTGCTTATCTGGGCGGCATGGATGAACGTCTGGTAACGCCTCGACTGACACAGCCCAGAACCAAGATTCCGGCAGGCTCTGTCGGTATAGGCGGTGAGTCCACAGGTATCTATCCTCTGGAATCTCCCGCAGGTTGGCGTCTTATCGGTACCACACCCATCAAACCTTATGATCCTCACCGTGAGGTGCCGATCATCTATGAAGCAGGCGATTATATTCAGTTTGTTCCTATTACACCTCATGAATTCAAAGCAATCAGCGAGCAGGTGAAGGCAGGAACTTACAAAGTAGAGGTGTCAGATGGGATTTAAGTTTGAAAGAAGCGGTCCCATGACCACCGTTCAGGATCTGGGCCGTTATGGTTATCAGAAGGATGGTTTCTCCGTATCCGGTGTTATGGATAGAAGATCTGCCATCACAGCCAACTTTCTGGTTGGCAACGAAGCCGGTGATCCGGTGCTTGAATTTTTGCTTATCGGTCCCCGAATCATGATGACCTCAGATGCGGTCATCGCTGTTACCGGTGGGGACTTTACTCCTAAGATTAACGGTCAGCCCATGCCTATGTATGAAGCTGTCGCTGTTAAGAAAGGCGACCGCCTGGACTTCAACCTGGCTATCGAAGGTCTGTGGGGTTATATCGCTGTAGCTAATAAGTTGGATATTCCTCTGGTTATGGGCAGCTACTCCACCAATATGAAGTGCGAAGTTGGCGGTTTCAAGGGCCGTAAACTTAAAAATGACGATGAGATCGATTTCCGCGAAGGCGGTAGATCCGGTCTTGAATTCGTAGGTCATACCATCGAAAAAGAATATTTCGGTGATATGAAGAAGGACATTCGTGTGGTTTTAGGTCCCCAGGATGATGCCTTTACCGAAGAAGGTATTAAGACATTTTTCGAAGGCGACTACGTGGTTACCAATGAATGTGACCGCATGGGTTATCGTTTGGATGGCCCCGTCATTGAACATAAAGGCAGTGCCGATATCATTTCCGACGGTATTCCTTACGGCACTATTCAGGTACCTTCCAGCGGTAAGCCCATCGTTATGCTGACCGACCGTCAGACCACAGGTGGCTATACCAAGATCGGTTCCGTTGTAGCCGTTGATATGCCTCAGTTTGTTCAGAGTAAGCAGGGCTGCTGTATTCGTTTTGTACCGGTTACTGTCGGCGATGCTCAGTATGAACTTCGCAAATACGAGGCCAGCCTCAAGGCTCTGATCCATGAGAAGGCCACTGCCGAGGATATCGATGGTGTTACCGAGATCAAGAGACAAGAGAGTGCGCAGAAAGGAAAGAAGAAATGGTCGATAAAAACCTTACTCCACTTGAATTAAGAAAAATGTGCCGCACCGGTGAGTTTGCAAAGCCCACCAGCGGATATTGCCCGGGTCATGCACAGGCCAATCTGATCATCCTTCCTAAGGAAGATGCTTATGATTTCCTGCTTTTTGCCCAGCGTAATCCCAAGGCTTGTCCTGTTCTGGAAGTGACAGAAGTCGGCAGCCGCGAGATCAAATATATGGCATCCGATTGTGACGTAGCCACAGACTTCCCCATGTACCGCATTTACAAAGACGGTGTCATGGTAGAAGAAACCACCGATGTCAGCAAGTACTGGCAGGATGATTTCGTTGCTTTCATCATCGGTTGTTCTTTCAGTTTTGAATCCGAGATGATCGACGCCGGTATCGAGATCCGTCACAACACAGAGGGCCGCAATGTTCCTATGTATATGACAAATATCGAGTGCCTGCCCGCCGGCAAGTTCTCCGGTAAAATGGTTGTCTCCATGCGTCCCATCCCGCCTAAGCAGGTGGTTAAGACTGTTACTGTTACAGCTACGCTGCCCAAGGTTCACGGCAGCCCCATTCACATCGGTGATCCCGCTGCGATCGGTATCAAGGACATCAACAATCCTGAATTTGGCGACTCCGTCACCATTAATCCCGGCGAAGTCACTGTATTCTGGCCTTGTGGTGTCACCCCTCAGTCCATCGTTATGAACAGCAAGCCTAAATTTGCTATCACTCATGCACCGGGTTACATGTTGGTGCTGGATGTGAAGAACGTTGATCTGAAAGAGTGATCCCTGACAGAATCTGAAAGATGTCGATTCGTTAGTTTTCAACACAAGAAAATGGAATAGAGGAGTGAACGATGAATAGTATTGATTTAAACTCCGATCTTGGCGAAAGCTTCGGCAATTACAAGATCGGTATGGATGAAAAGGTCATCGAAGTCGTTTCATCCGTAAATGTTGCCTGTGGCTGCCATGCCGGTGATCCCATCGTCATGGACAAGACCGTTTTATTTGCTAAAGAATCCGGTACCGCCATCGGTGCTCATCCGGGTTATCCGGATCTGCAGGGCTTCGGCCGCCGCAATATGGCACTATCTCCGGCAGAAGCTGCCGCCTATGTGATCTATCAGGTTGGCGCTCTGGACGCATTCTGCAAGAAACACGGTGTCAAGATGCATCATGTCAAACCCCATGGTGCTCTTTACAACACATCAGCCAAGGATCCCAAACTGGCTCAGGCTATCGCTGAAGCTATCTACAGTTATAATCCGGAACTGATCCTGGTTGGTCTGGCCGGCAGTGAAAGCATCAAGGCAGGTAAGGCCGTTGGCCTTAAGACCTGCGGCGAATATTTCGCTGATCGTGCTTATGAAGAAGATGGCACATTAAGAGCCAGAACAAAATCCGATGCCATGATCCATGACGAAGAGGAATGCGTTGAACGCGTCATCCGCATGGTCAAAGAAGGCAAGGTCCGTGCTGTCACGGGAAATGATATTGAAATTGAAGCTCAGACGATCTGCGTTCACGGTGATGGCGAAAAAGCTATCGCATTTGCAAGAAAGATCAAAGAGGCTTTAATCGCGGAACACATTAGCGTGGAACCGTCAAAGTAATTTATATGTTTTGTGGAGGTAGAAATGAGTAATTTAGGCAAACGTCTCAAAAATGTCGGCCCCGGCGCTCTGGTTGCTGCTGCATTCATCGGTCCGGGTACTGTCACAAGCTGCGCTCTGTCCGGCGCAAACTATGGCTACACACTGCTGTGGGCCATGCTTCTGTCTGTCATCTCTGTTATCATCATGCAGTCCATGGCAGCCAGACTTGGTATCGCTTCCAAGATGGGTCTTGGTGAAGCTCTTCGTACCAAATTCACAAGCAAAGGCGCTCGCGTCCTGATCGCTATCCTTGTTATCGCTGCTGTTTTCATTGGTAACATCGCTTACGAAACAGGTAACGTTTCCGGTTCTATCATGGGTGTTCAGGCTGCTATCCCGGCTCTGGCCAACTCCAAGATCGTTCTGGCTATCGTTATCGGTGTTGTTGCTTTCGCCCTGCTGTTCTCCGGCAGCTACAAATACGTTGAAAAATTCCTGACAGCTCTGGTTGTTCTGATGGGTGTTGTTTTCCTCGTATGTGCTTTCGCTTCTGCTCCCAACTGGGGTGAAGTTTTCAAAGGTCTGTTCGGTTTCCAGGCTCCGGACGGTTCCAGCTGGATGACAATCGCTGCTCTGATGGGCACAACAGTTGTTCCTTACAACATTTACCTGCATGCTTCTTCATCCGCTGCTAAGTGGGCTGACACAAATGATGTTGACGAAGCTATCGCCAGCTCCAGACTGGACTGCATCATCTCCATCGGTCTTGGTGGTCTGATCTCCATGGCTATCATCATCTGTGCCGGTGCTACAATGCACGCACAGGGCATCGAAATCGCTTCCGGTGCTGAAATGGCTACATCACTTCAGCCGCTGCTTGGCTCATGGGCTACAGTATTCTTCGGTATCGGCCTGTTCGCCGCCGGTATCTCTTCCGCTATCACAGCTCCCCTGTCTGCTGCTTATGCATCATCAGGTATCCTGGGCTGGGGCGAAAACATGAAGAGCGGCAAGTTCAAAGCTTTCTGGATCATCGTTCTGGCTTTCGGTGTTATCGCTACTTGCACACTGGGTGCTTCACCGACACAGATCATCCTGTTCGCTCAGGCTGCTAACGCCTTCCTGCTGCCCATCACAGGTATCCTTCTTCTCATTGTTGCTAACGACAAGAAGATCATGGGCAAGTTCGCCAACAAGACATGGTACAACGTACTGGTCGTTCTGGTTATCTGCCTGTTCCTGTTCATCGCTGCCAGAAACATGACAGCCTTCGTAACAAGCCTGCAGGCCCTGATCGCCGGCTAATAGCTGATATAGGCTGCTAATAACAAGCGTTACTTAGTCAATTAAATTAAAAGGCAGAATCATCCCCGTGATGGTTCTGCCTTTTTTGTTGCAGTGGGTGCTTTCTTGATGTGGCGTCTCCACTTTTTGCTGTGTTGTCTCAGAGTTTGGCTCCGGCGAGCACTTATTTTTGATATATACCCAATTTCCAGGCGCATCCCTTGGTTGACCTTTGACTTGCTCTTGATTTTTGGCTCTGGCAAGCACCTTTTGGTCCTATATACCCAAAAGCTTGTTTAATCAAGCTTGCTTTCCTGGCTGCTGCTGCAGATTATGGCTCTGGTCAGCATCTTCTTGGTCTATATACCCAAAAACTTGTTTGAACAAGCTTGCTTTCCTGAACGACGCCACAGATTTTGGCTCCGGCGAGCGCCCTTTGGCCTTATATACCCAAAAGCAAGTTTGCTTGGAAAAAATAAAACCACCCTGCTCATGGGTGGTTTTATTTCAGAGAAAATGTGAGGTTTTTATGATGGAGAACGGTCGGGTCCAATCGACCGGTTCGTACACTGGTTATCTCAGATTGTTTATTTCTGATTATTGATCTCAGATTGATTATCTGAGTTTGATCTGGTTGACCTGCCGACTATCAGCCTGCTAGGGTTACAGGCTGATATCGACAAGCCTGTATTAGAAAGTCAACTGACTGATGATGGCTTTCAGGGCGTCGGCACTCTTCTGAAGCTTGTACATTTCTTCTTCAGTAAGACGTACCGGCAGGTGGCCGCGGATACCGTTGGGGCCGATGATGGTGAGGATACTCATGCAGACATCATCGATGCCGTAGTGGCCGTAAAGCATAGTAGAAACCATGGCAGTGGAATCGCTGCCGGCCAGGATCAGCTGGCACAGCTTGATAACAGAAGCGGAGACAGCGTAGAATGTGGCTCCCTTGTTCTTGATGATCTGGCTGCCGGAAGTACGGACATATTCCAGGATAGCGTTGCGATCCAGGTCCTTAACATCCTGACCACGAGCTCTTAAGAGATCTGTGAATTCTTCAATAGTAGCGCTGGCGATATGGGCTCTGGACCAGGGGACGAAGGAAGTGTCACCATGTTCACCAAAGACATAAGCGTGAATATTGTTCTGGGCGATACCGAAGTGCTGAGCCAGACCACATTTCAGACGGGCTGTATCCAGCAGAGTACCGGAACCGATGACCTGCTTCTGGGGAAGACCTGACAGCTTGATAAAAGCATAAGTCATGATGTCTACCGGGTTGGCGACGATGATGTAGATAGCATTGGGAGCAACCGCTGCGATCTGGGGAGCAATGTCCTTCATAATGTTGACATTGGTCTGAGCCAGATCCAGTCGTGTCTGACCCGGTTTGCGGGCTACGCCGGAAGTAATGATAACGATGTCAGAATCAACAGCATCTTCATAGTCACCGGAAATGATGTTGATGGGATCCCGGAAGCTGGTGCCCTGGATGATATCCATGACTTCGCCTTCAGCCTTCTGTTTGTTAATGTCGATCATGACGATCTGGGAAGCCAGATCTTCATCGGATAATGAATAGGCGATGGTACTGCCTACGGCGCCTGCGCCGATGATAGTAATTTTTCTTGTCATAATGTGTCCTCGTTAACTTTCTAATCTAATACGGTAAATCTTGAAAAAATCAATAGGTAAATCTTTTTAAATCCATTTCGTTATTTATTTAACGATTAGAATCTTAAACCTGTACCCGGATAAATGCAATATTCATAAATGTGGAAGATAAGGGCCATTTCTGGCATTTCTTTAGCCATATTTCTGAATCAATTATTAATAATAAATAACGCACTGAATGTTTGTTCAGTGCGTTGAGAATATCCTATTAATACAAGGCGGTATTTGTATATTCTTTTTTGATGATTTTCCTGAATGCCCTTGAAAGCATCTGGTGATATGGTTGGTTTTCCGGAATGCCCTTGGAAGCATTCGATTATATCACTGCGCCCAAAAGTATCATTGATTTGTTGGCAGGTCGCTTATCGACTTTCCTCGATCTTTCGCCCTACAAGCATGAGAGCGCCGGCCACCAGCAACAG
>JAGHUB010000012.1 GCA_018065025.1 Candidatus Equihabitans merdae | reverse complement strand
AAACTGTTGATCTGGTCTACATCGGTCTCTTTGTTGCCCTGATGGCTATCTGTTCCTGGATATCCATTCCTCTGGCTGTGCCCTTTACCCTGCAGACCTTTGGTGTCTTTATCGCTGTTGGCGTATTAGGCGGCAAGAAGGGAACGCTGGCTGTTCTGATCTATGTTCTGATCGGTGCCATCGGTATTCCGGTATTCTCCGGTTTTAAAGGCGGCATCGGTGCCCTGACAGGTACTACCGGCGGTTATATCATCGGCTTCATTTGTTCAGCCCTTGTTATGTGGCTCATTGAGAAGACACTTGGTAATAAACCCGTTATCCGTATCATCTCCATGCTGTTGGGCCTTCTGGTCTGTTATATCTTCGGTACAGCCTGGTTTATGGTTGTCTATGCCCGCACAAGCGGTGCTGTTGGTTTGGCCACTGTTCTTGGTTGGTGTGTCATTCCCTTCATCATTCCGGATTTGGTCAAGATCGCTTTGGCCTATATCCTGACACCTCGTTTGAAGAAGGTTGCCTGGAGAGGTTAAGCATTTTTACAAAGAAATAAAGCAAGGCAGAGCATTTAAATATGAAAATGCTCTGCCTTTTTCTTTGCGTTTTCATCTCTTAAGGGGGCATTCTTTAATATTCCACCTATCAAAAGGTATACGTTAGCCGTTTTTATGTGCTAAAATAAACAAAATAAATGATTAATATCTAATCAATATTTCAGTATTGCGCTATCAGAGGTTTTATTTCATGAAATTACAGAACAAAACCGCATTAGTTACAGGCGGCAGCCGCGGTATCGGCCGGGCAATCTGTATTCGTATGGCACAGGAAGGTGCCAATGTTATCATTAATTACACAGCTGACGAAAAGGGTGCTGTTGATACAGCAAAGGAGTGCCAATCTTTTGGTGTTAAAACATTGGTCTATCAGGCCGATGTATCAGACCATGATCAGGTCAAAGCCCTGTTCGAAGAAGCTATGAAGCTGACAGGCAAGATCGATATCTGTGTCTGCAATGCCGGCATCACAAAAGATGCTCGTCTGATCAAGATGAGTGACGAGGCATTTGACCAGGTGCTGGATGTTAACCTGAAAGGTGTCTATTATTGCATGCGAGAAGCTGCTCCTATCATGATGGAACAGGGAAGCGGACGCATCATCGCCATTTCCAGTATCATGGGTATGAAAGGCAACTTTGGTCAGGTTAATTACGCCGCTTCAAAAGCCGGTGTCATCGGTATGGTCAAGTCACTGGCCAGAGAGCTTGCCAGAAAGGGTTCTACCGTCAACGCTATTGCCCCCGGTATCATTCGTACCGATATGACAGCAAGCATTCCTGAAAAAGTCTGGGATAACATGCTTGCCGGTATTCCTATGAACCGTGTCGGCGAGCCGGAAGAAGTGGCTGCTGCAGCTGCATTCCTGGCTTCGGATGATGCCTCATATATCACCGGCCAGGTAATTGTGGTAGATGGCGGCATGGTGATGTGACAGGGGGAATGAAGATGACAAAGAATAAAAAACAACTTGGAAGAATGGATGAGATATTCCGTCAGATCTATACCAAATTCCAGATGAATTTTTATCGTGAAATCTTTCATAATCTGGATGATAAAGAGGGTTCCATGACCACTGTTGAGACATTTTGCATGAAGGTCATCAATGGTCTGGATCATCCCACCATATCTGCTTTCGCATCCTACGTGGGTATTTCCTTGCCCAATGCCACCTATAAAGTGAATAGTTTGGTGAAGAAGGGCTACCTGCAGAAAGAGCGTTCCACCAAGGATAAGCGTGAGTTCTATCTGATTCCCACAGCCAAGTATGAGGAGTATTACAAGATAAGTACAACCTATGCCCGTGGAATAGTAGAACGGTGTGAAGAGATCCTTACAGATGAACAGAAGAAAGTGTTCACTGAAGTCATGGCCATCATCAATGAAGATGTCATGAATGAGGATATTTTACCTGAAAAGAAATAATGACATAATAGTAAGTACAGCGATCCTCCGCAGTCAGAAGCTGCGGGGGATTTTTGGAATTTACCCATTTGAAAAATAAGAAGGAATACTATGATCATACCCATTTCAAATCTCAATGATCCGGCCCTGGAAGTTTATACATCCTGTAAGGAAGCCCAGCTGCTGCATTATTATGAGCCTCATGGCGGCCTCTTTCTGGCAGAAACCCCTATGATTTTAAGACGGGCTCTTCAGAATGGCTATCAGCCCATGTCATTGCTGGTGGAGAACGGACATGAAGGTCAGGTGGAAGAGATATTTGAATCTCTCGGAAAAGAAGAAATCTTCAAGGAGATCCCGATCTATACTGCCGATCATGAGGCCATGGTGAAAATGACAGGCTATGAACTGACCAGAGGAGTTCTTGGGGCCATGAGACGAGGGACCATGCCTTCACTTAAAGAGATAGTCAGCTCCTGTCGTCGCATCGCTGTGCTGGAAGATGTGATGAATCCCACCAATGTAGGGGCTATTTTCCGAAGTGCCGCAGCCCTTGGCATGGATGGCGTTATTCTGACTAAAGGGGCAGCAGATCCCCTTTATCGCCGTGCAATTCGAGTCAGTATGGGCACGGTTTTCGATATTCCCTGGATTATTGTTTCGGAAAATGGTGAATGGATCCGAGCATTGAAAGAAAATGGATTTAAGATCATTTCTATGGCGTTAACAGATGAGGCTGTATCCCTTAGGGACATTTCACTGAAAGAGGAAGAGAAGGCTGCCATGGTGTTTGGAACGGAGAGCACCGGAATCAGGCCGGCTACCCTAAACGATAGTGACCATATCGCTATCATTCCCATGCAGCATGGAGTGGATTCTCTCAATGTGGCAGCGGCCAGTGCGGTGGCTTTCTGGGAGATAAACAAAGCATAAAATGTGCCTTTCTGACTTCACAAAAAGTTCAGAATTGGATTAGCACTCAACGATTGACAGTGCTAACAATGCGGTGCTATATTACACATAGACAGGCAGTAGACCCCATCTTCAGTCAGGAAAGTCCTATCAGATGCATTTTCTGACCTGGAAAGAGAGTCCTGCCCTAACCAAAGGAGGTACATGTTATGAATATTAGCCGTTTTACTCAAAAATCTCTGGAAGCCGTCCAGAACCTTGAAAAAACCGCTTATGAATATGGTAACCAGGAGGTTTCTCAGGAACATCTGCTCTACAATCTGATTGATGATGAATCTTCTCTGATTCTGAAACTGTTGGAGAAGATGGGCATTGATGCTAAAGCTTTTAAAGATGCTCTGACACAGATCCTTCAGAAGAAACCCAAAGTACAGGGTGGTCAGCCTTATATCGGCGGTGAACTGAACAAAGTATTGGTCAGTGCAGAAGACGAAGCCAAGGCTATGGGTGATGAATATGTCTCTGTGGAACATCTCTTCCTGTCCATGATCCATCATCCCGGCAAGGATATGAAGGAACTTTTAAAGCGCTTCGGCATTGATCGTGAAAACTTCCTGAAAGCTCTCAGCGAGGTTCGCGGCAATCAGAAAGTAACCACAGACAACCCGGAAGGCACCTATGATTCACTTAACAAATATGGTGTCGAACTGGTAGAGAAAGCCAGAAAGCAGAAGCTGGATCCGGTTATCGGTCGAGATGATGAGATTCGTCAGACCATCCTGATCCTGTCACGTAAGTCAAAGAACAACCCGGTTCTGATCGGTGAACCCGGTGTTGGTAAGACAGCTGCTGTCGAAGGCCTGGCACAGCGTATCGTTCGTGGTGATGTTCCCGATAATCTGAAAAATAAGAAGATCTTCGCTTTGGATATGGGTGCTCTGGTTGCTGGTGCCAAGTATCGTGGTGAATTCGAAGAACGTCTGAAAGCTGTTCTCAACGAAGTCAGAGAATCCGATGGTGAGATCATTCTCTTCATCGACGAATTACACCTCATCGTTGGTGCAGGCAAGACCGAAGGTTCTATGGATGCCGGCAATATGCTGAAACCCATGCTGGCCCGTGGTGAATTGCACTGCATTGGTGCTACAACTCTTGATGAGTATCGTGAATACATCGAGAAAGACAAGGCTCTGGCCCGTCGTTTCCAGCCTGTTATGGTGGATGAGCCTTCAGTGGAAGAAACTATTTCCATCCTTCGTGGCATCAAAGAGCGCTATGAAGTATATCATGGTGTCAAGATTACTGACTCTGCCTTAGTATCCGCAGCTACCCTGTCACAGCGTTATATCTCAGATCGTTTCCTGCCGGACAAAGCCATCGACCTGGTGGATGAAGCTTGCGCTATGATCAAGACAGAACTGGATTCCATGCCGGAAGAACTGGATGAGATGCGTCGCCGCATCATGCAGCTGGAGATTGAAGAGGCTGCCCTTAAGAAAGAAACCGATACCCTGAGTAAAGATCGTCTGGAGACCCTTCAGAAAGATTTGGCTGACCTTAAAGATCAGTTCCAGTCTGATGCTGCTCAGTGGGAAAATGAAAAGAAAGCTGTTGAAGACTTAAGCCTTCTTCGTGAGAAGATCGATGAGACCAATTCTCAGATCGAAATCGCTAAACGTAAATATGACTTGGATAAGGCTGCTGAACTCCAGTATGGTGAATTGCCCAAGCTGCAGGAAAAATTGAAAGCAGCAGAGAAGCTGGTCAAAGAACGTGAGATGCGTATGGTTCACGAAGCTGTAGACGATGACGAAATCGCCAAGATCGTTTCCAAGTGGACAGGTATTCCGGTAGCCAAACTGACAGAAGGTGAACGTGCTAAAGTTCTCCATCTGGAAAATGAACTGCACAAGAATGTCATTGGCCAGGATGAAGCGGTTTCGCGTGTTGCAGATGCAATCCTGCGTTCTAAAGCCGGTATCAAGGATCCGGGTAAGCCCATCGGTTCCTTTATCTTCCTTGGTCCTACCGGTGTCGGTAAAACGGAACTGGCTAAGACACTGGCTCGTTATCTCTTCGATGATGCCAACAATATGGTCCGTATCGATATGAGTGAATACATGGAGAAGTATTCTGTCTCCAGACTCATCGGAGCTCCTCCCGGATACGTTGGCTATGATGAAGGTGGTCAGCTGACAGAGGCTGTTCGCCGTAAACCCTTCTCGGTTGTTCTCTTCGACGAGATTGAGAAGGCCCATCCGGACGTCTTTAACGTCCTGCTGCAGGTTCTTGACGATGGCCGTATCACCGATAGTCAGGGACGTACTGTAGACTTTAAGAATACTATTATCATCATGACATCCAATCTGGGTTCTTCCTATCTGCTGGATGGCATCGATGCCAATGGTGAGATCTCAGAAGCTGCTTCTAAAGCAGTAGAACAGGAACTGCGTGCTAACTTCAGACCGGAATTCCTTAACCGTCTGGACGAAATCATTTTCTTCAAACCTCTGACCAAGGAAAATATCTCCGGTATCGTGGAACTGTTGATGAAGGATCTCAATAAGCGTATTGATACCCAGAATATCTCCATCGCACTGGATGATGATGCTAAGGATAAGATCATCGAAGATGGTTATGAACCTTCCTTCGGTGCCAGACCCCTGAAGCGTTATCTGCAGAAGCATGTAGAAACTCTGTCCGCCAGACTGATCCTGGAGAAATCCGTCCACGAAGGCTCTGAGATCAGAATCGGCGTCAAGGATGATCAGCTGTATGCCTACGTGAAAGAGGTGCCGGCGGAAGCATAATTAATCCTACCCCCCATGGCTTTGTTTGGCCATGGGGGTTTCTGCATCATAAAAAAACGTGCTATAATACAGGCAGGTTTATGAAAACAGGAGATTAACTATGAGTTGTGATTTTTATTTCGTTCGTCATGGACAGACATATTGGAATGCTCAGGCTATCATGCAGGGACAGACCAACATTCCCTTAAATGAAGTAGGCAAAGAACAGGCCACCAACACCAGAGAAATACTTAAAGACGTAGATTTCGACATAGCCTTCACCAGTCCTCTGATGCGTTCCTCAGAAACAGCTGAAATCGTACTGGAAGGAAGAGACGTAGAGCTTAAGATTGAGCCTATGGTAATTGAACAGGCCTATGGCATCTCAGAAAGCCTGCCTCATACAGGCTGGTATGAAGAAGATTCGCCTATCTACGGCTATCGTCCTTACCCGGAAAAATTCAAAGCTAATATCGGTGGTGAGTCATTCGAGGCCCTTACAGATAGAGCAAGAAGATATGTGAAAGAGCGTCTGATTCCCATGGAGAATCAGTACAACTGCGTTCTTGTGGCTTCCCATGGAGCTTTCTTAAGCGCCTTGTTTAATGTATTTACCGGAAATGATGATATCAGTCAGTTCTGGAGAGAGATGCTGCCTAATGCAGGTGCAGCAAGAGTACATCTGGAAAATGGGGTATTCACTATCGAAGAAGTGTTCAACAACGGTCAGGAAAACGTTCCCATCTCAGAGAGATAAAGATTAAGACAAAATAAAACAGATCAATGTGGAATTTGCTTCACATTGATCTGCTATTTTTTTTTGATCTTTAATTAAAGATTTTCTTTATTCTCATAACGCTTCAGCAGGTTATGAACACGCTCTACCGGGTTACGCAGAGGACTCATGGAACCGTCATGGTTCATGGTGTCGATGATGAGAGCGATGTACTTACTCAGGTCACACTGGATATGGTAAGGACGGGTGATATATTCTTCAGGCTGGTAGACAAGGTTAGTGGTTACTACATTGTCAAAGAGACCTTCTTCGTAAGCCTTGTCGAAGGGTTCGATACCATCGGTGAAGAGGCCGAAGGTGGCGCACAGATAGATGCGGCGAGCTTTTCTTTCCTTCAGTCGTCTGGCTGTCTGAAGCATCTTGGTACCGGAGGAAATCATGTCGTCGATAACGATGATGTCCTTGCCTTCTACGTCCGGACCCAGGTATTCAGTAGCGACGATGGGGTGTTCGTGTTTCTCATTCCGGATGGAATAGTCACGTCTGTTGTAGAACATACCCATTTCCAAACCAAGAACGTTGGCCAGATAGACCGCACGGCGCATACCGCCTTCATCGGGAGAAACGACAGCCATATGATCAGAATCAACTTTCAGGTCCGGAACATTGCGGAGAATGTTCTTAATGAACTGATAAGTTGTGGGAATGTTCTCAAGGCTGCTCATGGGAATGGCATTCTCAACACGAGGATCGTGTGTGTCGAATGTGATGACGTTAGCAACACCCATGTCTTCCAGTTCCTGCAGCATGTGAGCGCAGTCTAAGG
>JAGHUB010000329.1 GCA_018065025.1 Candidatus Equihabitans merdae | reverse complement strand
ACTCTTCGTTAGTTTTGGTCTGTGCCAACCATTTCAAATGATTACCGTTTTTGCCATAAGTGATGCGAATAGCAACCTTCTTCACGGAAGCTCCGAAGGGCAGATTCGGCTTATATTCAGAAAATGGCCACGAAATTGGTTAGCTCTACTATGTAACTTACCTTTGTATGTATTATAATAATTCATATTTAAGAAGATAAAAAGGCATTGTTATGAAAACCAAAGATCACGTTTTGCAATTACTCCAAAAAAATACGGACTTCGTTTCCGGAGAAATGATCAGCAAGGATCTGGGCATCAGCCGTATGGCCGTCAGCACTGCTGTGAAAACACTGCGTAGTGAAGGTTATAAGATCGAATCCGTCACCCGCAGGGGTTATCGTCTGTGTGAAGCGCCTGATCTGTTATCTCTGGGTGCCATTCTGGGTCATCTGGATGATAGCTGGAAGGACCGCCTGATCTATCTGGAAAGCATAGATTCCACTAATAATTACCTGAAACAGCTGGCTGAAGAAGGTGCCAAGGACGGTACTGTGGTCATCGCCAATGAGCAGACCAAAGGCAAGGGTCGCCGGGGTCGTCAGTTCCTGTCTCTTAAGGATAAGGGTATCTACTTCTCTATCCTGCTGAGACCCAACTGCAAGCCTTCAGATATGGCTACCATCACAGCCTGGACAGCTGTTGCCATCGCCAAAGCTATTACGGATGCTACAGGCCTTGCCCCTGATATCAAATGGGTCAACGACCTGCTGATGCAGGGTCGAAAGATTGCCGGCATTCTGACAGAAATGTCCATCGAAGCCGAAAGCGGGGCCATTGATAATGTCATTATCGGCATCGGCATTAATGCCAATCAGACATTGGAAGATTTCCCGGAAGAGCTGCAGCAGATTGCCGGCTCCATCGCTATGGCATCAGGCCATCAGGTTCCCCGTGCCAAGCTGGCCGCCTGCATGGCTGTAGAAATGGCCAAACTTACAGATGCCTGGCCAGCTGAAAAAGAGGCTTATCTTAATGCCTACCGTCAGCACTGTATCACCACCACAGATCAGGACATCGATGTTATCGTCGGCGATAAGCGTCGTCCCGCCCGTGCCCTTTCTATCTGCGATGACTTCTCTCTCCTGGTGGAATACGAAAACGGCAGCCGTGAGAATCTCTCAAGCGGTGAAGTCAGCACACGTCTGAGATAAGCAGAGCAATTTCTTTCAATGCACTCCCGCAAACAAATCGAGTAGGCTGACTCCTACTCGATTGGTATACTTCGTACAACATCTCGACTGTCGTCTCGATGATGTACGTTCGCCAAATGTCTGCATGTGTGCAAGCACCCGCAGCCACTTGGCTCATCGTATACACATAAACCGCCTCAAGTCCTTATTTTTCAAGGGTTTGAGGCGGTTTTATCATCATGTTTTGACCTATAACTCAACTATATTCAATTCTGTCGATTCGTATCCAAGCCGGTGAGGCCGTGACTTCTGGCCACTTTTCGGCAGCCACGGTTATGCCGTATGACATAGCGGGCTGCTGTCAAGTCCGGTGCACAGGTCATATTTAAAATGGGAAGTCCCTTTGCACAGGCTTCGCCAAATGTATTCATGCGTCGCATATAGGTACGTCGACGCCCCAGGGCCGTCTGGCTGACGGCACGTTCGCTATAATAGGGACCGCCGCCGATACCGATGCCGCCGCACCAGTTAAAGTCACAGGCATTGCACCACAAACGCAGAGACTGAATAGCTGAACCGGCAGACGTGCCTTCATAGAGGCAGCCATTGCCGATACCGTAGATCTTGATCTCACCGGGGGAAGCCATAGCTGTCATGTCTTCAACAGCCTTCAGCCATTCCATAGCATGGCCCGGCAAGCCACCCATATAGACAGGAAAGCCCATAACCCAGATACCGCAGGCGCCCAAAACATCCATCTGCTGTTCAGTCAGGCATCCGGTCTTTACATGCACTTCCTCGATATCATGCTGATGGTTGTGACGGAGGATACGGCGAAAATCCTGGAGAATAGAAGCTGTGGCACCGATTTCCTTCTTGGTCATCTGAAGTGAAGGGCTGAAATTGATCAAAGCGATTTTCATAAGAGCACCTCATTTCCCAATGCCATCAGTTCATCATCTGAACAGAAGTAAGTGATCACATCTGATACCCCAAGGGATTTTCCCAAACGCTTCACATATTCGTCTGCGTACTTACGTTCGCCGGTATCATCACATCCGTAGAATAAGACTTTCAGCAGGAAGCCGTCACTGTAACGGTTTTTAAAGCGAGTCTCGTTATCCTGTATTTCCAGAAATGGTGTCTGATAAGGCATCATGCGATCCACCACCTTCTTGATAAAGGGACTAACGCAGCCGTAAGTACAGGCGCTGATGATCCACAGTTCATCGGTAGCCGACAGTTCCGTGCCAAGTCGGCCTGCTCTGTCGTGTATGGGACATTCCCCCGGCATCTTAAGCCAGCAGGAACGACAGCCTACACAGGCATGGACCTTGTCCTTTGGTCCGATGGTACGAATCTCACTGATACCTCCGGGAAATATCTGAGAAAACTCGTCCGGAGACAGATCGTGTAACAATATCTTCATAGCATTTATCCGATCCAAGTCATGCGAAGATGACCATTCTCATTTGCAGCATCATACATGGTCTTTAAGCAGCCCACAGTAAGACGGGACATTTCAGCAATTTTCTTGCCTTCATAATCCACACAAACACAAGTTTCCTGACCGATTTCAGTCAGACAATCATAGAGTGCATCCAGATTGCGACCATAGTAATCCGGCAGGTCAAAGGCCGTCGCCAGAGTGTCATGCATGACCTGTCCATCCACAAGGTCTGAGACCTTCAGATTAATTTCTTTCATCCATATTCCTCATTAATACAACTGCTCAAAGGT
>JAGHUB010000331.1 GCA_018065025.1 Candidatus Equihabitans merdae | reverse complement strand
GCTCTTCTGGTAGAACATCCGGAAGCACAGATTATCGCCGGCGGTTCAGACGTACTGGTTCAGGTTAGAGAAGGTCGTCGTGCCGGCAAAGAGCTGGTCAGCATCTACATGATCGATGAGATGCGCGGTATCAGCATCGATGAAGATGAAGCCATCCGTATCGGTTCTCTGACAAGCTTCGCTTCTATCACAAAGAATCCCATCATCCAGGAAAAGTTTGGTGTTCTTGGTGAAGCCGTAAACATGGTTGGTGGTCCCCAGATTCGTGCCATCGGTACTATCGGCGGCAACACTTGCAACGGTGTTACCAGTGCTGACTCAGCTTCCACCTTACATGCCTGGGAAGCTATCATCGAGATCACAGGTCCTAACGGTGTCCGTCGTGTTCCCATCAAAGACTTCTACATCAAACCCAAGGTTGTAGATCTTGGCCCCGGCGAACTCCAGACAGCCATCATCATTCCTAAGTCTTCTTACGAAAACTGCTACGGTCATTACATCAAATACGCTATGCGTAATGCCCTGGACATCGCCACACTTGGCTGCTCAGTTAACGTCGTTCTCTCTGAAGACAAGAAGACATGCGAACGCGTCCGCATCGCCTATGGTGTAGCCGGTCCTGTTCCTGCCAGAGCTTATCATGCTGAAGAATTCATGACAGGCAAAGAAATCACAGATGAAAACATCAAGCAGTTTGCTAAGACTGTTCTTGAAGATATCAATCCTCGTGACAGCTGGCGTGCCGGCAAGGCCTTCCGTGAACACATCGGTGTTGTTATGGCTGAACGTGCATTACGTGAATCTATTCGTTTAGCAGGAGGTGAAGCATAATGGCAGTTTATAAGACAGTACATTTTACACTCAATGGCAAAGAAGTTGAAAAAGTCGTTGATGTCCGTGCATCCCTTACCGATATGATCCGTAATGACTTCCGTCTGACCTCTGTAAAAAAAGGCTGCGAAGTTGGTGAATGTGGTGCCTGCACAGTTCTCATCAATGGTGAAGCTTTCAACTCTTGCATCTACCTGGCCGTATGGGCTGAAGGTAAGGAAATCTGGACACTTGAAGGTCTTATGGGCCCCGGTGGTGAACTGACAGACATCCAGCAGGCTTTCATCGAAGAATCTGCTATCCAGTGCGGCTTCTGCTCACCCGGTTTCATCCTGACTTCTTGGGAAATCCTGAACACTGGTATCGAATACACAGATGCCGAGCTGCGTAAGCTTCTCTCCGGTCACCTGTGCCGTTGTACCGGTTACGAAAACATCTTCAGGGCTGTTAAGAAAACGATGCTGAGACGTCTTGGCAAGTTCGAAGAAGCTGAACGTGTTAACACAGATTCACTTGAACCCTTAGCTCCTCTTGGCGAAGCCACTCATAAGGAAGTTACCGTTCAGGCATAAGAAGTTATCTTCTATTGCAAACAAATGAAAAAATGTCTAAAGTCGTCGGAATTATTCCGGCGGCTTTTTCATTGGATAATTTAATGCAGAAAAAAACGAGGAGCTACTGCTCCTCGCTGTCAACCGATAATCGGACTCGAACCGATGACCTACTCATTACGAATGAGTTGCTCTACCAACTGAGCCATATCGGCGGGTTTTTGCTTATTTACTTGCTTATTGCTCAAGCAACTAAATCATAGCTGCTTGAGCAACACATTTATCATATCACTTAATGAGTTGTTTTTCAAATTATTCTTTGATATCACTCATCGTCACTTTTCAGGAATTTGGCCATCTCAGAAATGAATTCCTCGGGGGCTTCTTCCACTCTTCCGGCATCGGCAAAACCGGCCAGCATGCGATCAATAGGCATCTGTGCATAGTTGGGAATGTTGTGTGATTTAACGAAATCTTCCACATGACCCTCGCCGAAAATGTATATCTTCTTACCACAATCAGGACATGTGATATAACTCATATTTTCAACAATACCTAAGACAGGAATATCCATCTTCTCTGCCATACGGAGAGCTTTCTCTACAACCATAGAGACCAGATCCTGAGGTGTTGTGACTACGATAACACCATCTACCGGTAAGGACTGGAAGACGGTAAGAGGTACATCACCTGTCCCCGGAGGCATATCGATAAAGAGATAATCCAGATCTCCCCAGGCTACATCTGTCCAGAACTGTGTAACAGCAGAAGCAATCATGCCGCCACGCCAGATAACCGGATCTTCCGGGTTTTCCAGAAGAAGGTTCAATGACATAACAGCACAGCCTTTGTCTGAGTAAGAAGGCAGAATATTGACACCATCACTCATGGCATTTTCATTTAAACCAAACATGTGGGGAATGGAGGGACCTGTGATATCTCCATCCAGAATACCGGCTTTCAAGCCGAGTCTTCCGGCAGCTACTGCCAGTAAGGAGGAGGTCATGGACTTACCAACACCACCTTTACCGCTGATAACACCGATTACTTTTTTCACATGGGAACCGGCATTGGCGGCTGCTTTTTGAATCATGTCCTCTGCGCGAGATGCACAGTTGGCAGAACATGAACTACAATCATGATTACAGTTTTCAGCCATTATTAAGCCTCCCTATCATCATCTTTTGTTTTATAAGTATTGGAATAGACGGTTTTATTGACTGTCTTTCTATAGCCTCGATAGACGCCTTTAACGTATCCGGCTGAAATCAGACCTGAGATACCATCGATCAGCATGCTGATACCGATAAAGATGAAGGACCAGTTCATAACCCAGGCAGATCTGAAGATCAGAACCAGAGAAAACAGGATGGGAATCAAAGCCAGCAGCAGGTTGAGCCACCATTTTGATGCGTTGAAACGTCTGGCATCATAGCAATCTTTCAGGCGAAGCAGACCATTGACAAGAATAATCACACCGAAAATAACCGGGAAAATATTGAGCAATTTGCTTCTGAATACCAGAAGCACAATACCAACGATCAGGCAGAAGGCCCCTGACCCCATTCCAAAAACCTTGGTGCCGGCTGCTTTGTTGCTGCCTTTAGTCAATAAGAGCACAGCCACACCATAAAGAAGAAAGATAACGCCTGCCACTGAGAAGACTGTATTAGGCAAAGCTCTGGGGAAGAACAACATCACAAGGCCACCCACCAGAAGAATAATTGAGCGAATCAATGCAGCAGCTCTGGGGCTTAATTCTTTCATATCATGCATTTTATTCTCTCCTTTTACGTATCTCAAATACCTTTAACTAGTAAAACAGATAGGATATCTGTTTGGGATATCCTATCCTGTTCAAAATTATTTGTTTAAATCATCCTGATCAAAGGCTTCTTCGATAGCCTGACCCGGTGCAGCCATGGGGAATACCATATCATCAGAATCGATACGACATTCGATGCATACCGGACAATCAGCCTTAAGAGCTTCGTCCATAGCAGCTGCGAACTCTTCGTTGGTTCTGACACAATAAGATTTAACACCCATAGCATCAGCAATCTTAGCGAAATCAACACCATCTGTGAAGGTTGTCTGGCTGAAGCGCTTGTCATAGAAGAGATTCTGCCACTGACGAACCATACCAAGTACGCTGTTGTTGATAACAACTTCGATCATGGGAATATTGTAACGAGCAGCTGTCAGCAGTTCGTTCATATTCATACGGAAGCAGCCGTCACCGGCGATATTAATAACCTGTTTGTCAGGACGGGCAACCTGAGCACCGATTGCGGCACCAAGACCATAACCCATAGTACCAAGACCACCTGATGAAAGGAATGTTCTGGGTTCTGTGTAACGATAATACTGTGAGGCCCACATCTGATGCTGACCTACGTCAGTAACGATAATGGCTTCGCCATTGGTCTTCTTGTCGATCATCTGCATGATGCCGGGACCTGTCAGAGTTGAATTATCGTATTTAAGAGGGAATTTCTCTTTAAGCTTATCGATTTCCTTCAACCATGAAGCACGGCTCTTCTTTTCTACCATAGGCAGTAAGGCCTGCAGTGTTTCCTTCATATCACCGATCAGGGCTCTGTCAACATTGATATTCTTGTTAACTTCGGCGCGGTCGATATCAAACTGAAGAATAGTAGCATTTTCAGCAAATGTGGCAGTGTTACCTGTATCTCTGTCAGAGAAACGTACACCTGCAGCAATAAGCAGATCACATTCTCTTAAGGCACGGTTTGCAATCTTTGTACCATGCATACCAAGCATACCCATATAAAGGGGATCTGTTCCCGGGAAGCCACCTTTACCCATCAATGAATCACAGACGGGAGCATCAATGAGATGAGCAAGCTCTGTCAGTTCTTTAGAAGCACCTGACATAACTGTACCGCCGCCTGTAAAGATCATGGGACGTTTTGCCTTGGCGATCATCTCGCCAGCTGCTTTAAGCTCAGCATTTGAAGGACCCTTAACAGGTGTGGGCTTCTTCATCTTCTTGGCTTTGTAATCACAGGTTGCTGCTGTAACGTCCTTAGTGATATCGATAAGAACAGGACCCGGACGGCCGCTTCTGGCAATATCAAAGGCACGACGCAGGCAATCAGCCAGTACATTGACATCTTTAACGATCATACTGTACTTGGTGATGGGCATTGTGATACCGGCAATATCAACTTCCTGGAAAGTATCTTTACCAAGAAGTGAAACACCAACATTACAGGTGATAGCCACAACAGGGATAGAATCCATGTATGCAGTGGCGATACCTGTTACCAGGTTGGTACAGCCGGGACCGGATGTGGCCAGACATACACCAACTTTGCCGGTAGCACGGGCATAACCGTCAGCTGCATGAGAAGCACCCTGTTCATGAGAAGTCAGGATGTGACGAATTTCATCTGAGTGCTTATACAAAGCATCATAAACATTCAGAATAGTACCGCCCGGATAGCCAAAGACGGTATCTACTCCCTGTTCTTTAAGACATTCAATAACAATTTCAGCACCGGTCAATTTCATGATCAGTCCTCACTTTCAGCAATCTTAAGGACAGCACCCTGGCTGCCGGA
>JAGHUB010000290.1 GCA_018065025.1 Candidatus Equihabitans merdae | reverse complement strand
CCAGGAACAGCGCCGTCTGGAGGAGGGCCGCTTAAGTGCTGCCACTATCACAGAGGTAGGCTGCTATTATGATCTGGTTCTGCCGGTGGTGTTGTCTCATGAAAATGATGAGACCAAGCAATTTGACCTGAGGGAATACGATAAGGATGCCTTTATCCTGAAAGCCGAAGAAGAACTGGAAAATACCCGTCTTGGCATTGATTATCTGGAGAGTATGGACCTGGATCAAATATCAGACCAGGAAATGCATGACATCATTCAGGAACGCTTCAACTATCATTATCCGGAAGAAGGTTCGTCAACGACACCTATGAAGGTTTCTGTTTCCTATGTCAAGCAGGAGCATATGCAGGACGAAGATGGGGTGAGAACTGACCAACCGGAAAAACCCCGATCAGTGATTCCCGAATTCAAGAAAGATGAGGAAGAACGTCAGTATCTGTGGGGAGCTGAGCTTGGTACCGCTTACCACGATGTCCTGTATCGTCTGGATTTCCCGTCCTGCTGTGATGACAGCGGTCAGGCTAACTATGAAAATATTTTGCATCAGATGGATGACATGCTGGATAAGGGCATTATCAATGAGAAAGTTCATCGCAGTGTCCGCATCAAGAAGTTGATGCATTTCCTGAACAGTGACCTGGGCCGTCGTGCTGTGGAGGGGGCTCGCCAAGGCAGTTTGAAGAAGGAACAGCCATTTTCCATGAATGTGCCGGCGGCTGACTTGGATCCTGACTGGGATCCTAATCAGAAAGTCCTGATTCAGGGTATCATCGATGCTTATTTTGAAGAAGACGATGGTATAATATTGTACGATTACAAGACGGATCGAAGCGAAGAGACGTCTTTCTATCCGGAGCATTATTGGATTCAGCTTGACCTTTATCGCCGTGCTCTTGAAGGAGCCACCGGAAAGCCTGTCCGGGAAATGTGGATCTACGCCTTTACACCGGAAGAGGCCATTAAGCTGGAAATGAAGAAATAAAAGAGGAACTATTATGCGAACAGTTGCCATTACAGGAACATTTGACTCCAAGGGAGAAGAATATTTCTTTTTGAAAAAGACTTTTGAAGAGATGGGTATTCAGACCCTGACCATTCACACCGGTGTGTTTGCTCCTTACTTTGAACCGGATATCGACAATGGGGAAGTTTTCGCTGCCGGTGGTGTGGATGGTGATGCCATCGTGGCCGGCAACGACAGAGCTGCCGCTACTAAGGCTTTAAGTGAAGGTCTGGCAGCTATGCTGCCCAAGCTCTATGCAGAGGGTAAGTTTGACGGCGTCATTTCCCTTGGTGGATCCGGCGGTACTTCTATTGCTTCTGCCGGTACGCGTGCCCTGCCCATCGGTATGCCCAAGATTCTGGTATCCACCATGGCTTCCGGGGACACCCGTCGCTTCGTAGGCAGTTCCGATATCATCATGATGCCTTCTGTTCTGGACGTGGCCGGTCTTAATTCTAT
>JAGHUB010000069.1 GCA_018065025.1 Candidatus Equihabitans merdae | reverse complement strand
GTGCTATATCGATCAACAAGTTAGCTGCCGGATCAGAGTATTCCAGCATGAACATCAGAATAGTCTGAAAGACTGCATCACTGATGGGCATTTGATAAGCTGACAGCAAACCAACCAGGCCGCATACAAATGCTACCACAAAGTTTATAACCAATATGATTGCTTTGTTCTCAGATATAAATCATTTCATCTGTTTCTCTCTTTATTCTTACATGACTACCAGATCTCTGTACAAATCTCTGGCATAAGAAACCGTCATACCGCTGACGGAATCTGTAAGAAGAAGCAATTTATAATACAACTTATCATTCTCAGATGTACCCTTGGCACAGCGGTGATAGGTATCCTTATAGTTCTCTGAGATCAGGGACAGGAACTTCTCATCCATCAGACCGGGAGCCTTATCTTCGTCGTAAGACAGGGCTGCCAAAGCCAGGTGATCCATAAGATAGGTCAGAATGGTATTGGCGGCGATCTCTGTCCGGAAAATGGAGTCTGTTGTGAAAGCGTAATCGTAGGCGATGTTCTTCAGGGCCTTCAGCAATGATTCAGCCGGAGTACCGGCAAATAAATCAAAGCCGTACTCTCCTGTCATAATAGCACTATAGTGACTCATAAAGCCTTCTGATGCGCTATTAAGCAATACTCCCTGGAAATGTACCAGGCCATTCATGATGGCGTATTCTTCCGGGTTGTGGGCCTTGTCTTCCAATGCCTTCTTATAAATGTCTTCCATCTTGGCGATGTAGCGGATAGGCACATCTCTAAGAGACAGTTCATGAACCAATGTGTGATAAGAGATGAACCCTTTCTTGTAGGCATCTTCTATATCTGCAGTGGCATAAGCAATATCATCTGCAGCCTCCAGAATAAAGGCCAGAGGATTTCTGCAGGCAGCCGGACCATTTCCCTTATTGCAGGTATCATGATCTGCTATGATACAGGTTCCGGTTTCTTTGATGACTTCTTTGACCAGGCCCTCTTCTGCCTTAAAGTAGCCTAATTTCTTTCGCTGAATACAGTTGCCGTCCGCTTCGATTTCCACAGAAGATGTCGGATATTTCATAACTGCAGACAAAAGACCAAAAGTCAGGTCCAGACCATTTTCATTAGACTGGAAATGCAGCTTGGATACCAAACGCAATCCCTGAGCATTACCCTCAAAATGCAGCAGGTCATTGATCTGCTGATCATCCAGCATATCTGTTACCTTCTGTCCATGATAAGTCAACTCAGGCAGATTGTGGACAAACCATTCCCGGATAGACTCTTCTCCGAAATGACCAAAAGGCGGATTGCCGATATCATGGATCAGACCGGCACACTGAAGGATCTCACAGATATCTTCCTTGGTTTTCAGGGAAAATGTCTTGTCCTGGCCTCTTTCAAGGATAGATGTGGAAATGATCTCACCTAAAGCTCTTGCAAATGAAGACACCTCCAGTGAATGGGTCAGGCGTGTCCGGATGAAATCACTCTTATCCAGAGGAAATACCTGGGTCTTGTCCTGAAGACGACGGAAAGAAGCACTTCCGATGATGCGGTGATAATCCTTTTCAAACTCACTTCGGAAGTCCCGTACTTTGTCACTTCTTCTGACAGGTTGTGCTTTTCTTTTCTCAGAAAGTAATTGCTGCCAATCCATAAATCTACCCTTTTTCAAAGATAGCTCACCTTTCGGTGAGCCATCTGATGTTCTTGTTTGTATAAATGATTAAAGACCTAAAATCTCTTTTACAGCGGCCTTCATGTCATCCTTGTCTACTACCATGTTGTGACGGACCGGTGCAGTACGGATGTCTGTGATGGCGTTGGGTTCCTTTACGCCGCTGGCCTTGGTCAGTTCGTCGATGAGCTTGAAGTCGTCTTCTTCCTGAAGGTCCGGTGCAATAGCGCCCATAACAGCACGGGAGAACTTGAAGGGACTGGCTGTAGAAGCTACTACCATAGGTGTGCAGTCCTTGTTGTCGTCCATGAAACGACGGCAGACCACATTGGCGATACCTGTATGTGTATCAATGACATAGCCACTCTTTTCATAGAGAGCCTTGATGCCGGCGAAGTTTTCTTCTTCTGTAGCGAAACCGCCAACGAAGCACTTAAGACCTTCTCTCATCTCTTCTGTAATAGTATATTCGCCACCGGAGACCAGAGCTGTCATGAATTCTTTGTTCTTAACCGGATCGTTGCCGCACAGATGATAGATCAGACGTTCCAGGTTACTGGAGATCAGGATATCCATGGACGGTGAAGATGTCAGGATAAAGGGTCTGTTCTTATTGTAGTTGCCGCTGGCGAAGAAATCGTACAGAACCTTGTTCTCGTTGGAAGCACAGACCAGAGTCTTGACCGGCAGACCCATCTGACGAGCATAGTAAGCAGCCAGGATGTTGCCGAAGTTACCTGTGGGAACAGTGATGTTGATTTCATCACCTTCAGCGATCTTGCCGTTCTTAAGCAGTGTTGCATAAGCATAGACATAATAGACGATCTGGGGAACCAGACGACCGATGTTGATGGAGTTGGCGGATGAGAACTGATAACCCTTGTCAGCCAGTTCCTTAGCCAGTTCCTGATCATTGAACATAGCTTTTACGCGGTTCTGAGCATCGTCGAAGTTACCCTTGATAGCAACAACAGCTGTGTTTTCACCGCGCTGAGTAACCATCTGCTTCTCCTGAACCTTGGAAACACCATCCTTGGGATAGAATACGATGATGCTGGTGCCGGGAACATCGGCGAAACCTGCCATAGCAGCTTTACCTGTATCACCGGAAGTAGCTGTCAGGATAACGATCTCATTTTCCAGGTTGTTCTTCTTAGCAGCTGTTGTCATCAGGTGAGGCAGGATAGACAGGGCCATATCCTTGAAAGCGATGGTTGCGCCATGGAAAAGTTCCAGGTAATAAACACCATCAGCTTCTCTAAGAGGAGCGATAGCCGGATCATCAAACTTGACATCATAGGCACGTTCGATGCAGCCGCGGAGCTCTTCTTCTGTATAGTCGGACAGGAACTGACTCATGATCTGGTAGGCCAGCTCCTGATAAGACATCTCGCTCATTTCCTTTAAGGAACAAGGAAGGGACGGTACCTCTGTGGGAACAAACAGACCGCCGTCTGAACTCAGACCTGTGAGAATAGCTTTGGAAGCGGTGATGGGTTCCATATCACTTCTGGTACTCTTGTATAAAACGTTCATAATGTATCTCCTATCTGACA
>JAGHUB010000143.1 GCA_018065025.1 Candidatus Equihabitans merdae | reverse complement strand
TTCGTTGCTCTTCTGGGCTGGAGTCCTGCAGACAACCAGGAGATCATGACTCTCTCAGAACTTGAGAAAGCCTTCGATTATACACATATCGGCAAGAGCCCAGCTGTTCTCGATACATCTAAGCTTCGCTGGATGAACGGCGAATACATCAAGAAGATGGATGATGAGGCTTATCTGGAGAAGGCTAAACCCTTCATCATGCAGGTTATTGATGATGAATCCAAGGTTCCGGCTGTTGGTGCTATGGTCAAGAGCCGTATCGAAGTCTTCCCGGATATTCTTCCTCTTATCGATTTCCTGAAGGAAGTACCGGAATATGGCTGCGATATGTACAAGCATAAGAAAATGAAGACAGATGAGGCTATCTCTCTGCAGGTTCTTAAAGATGTTATGCCTGTGATCGAAGCTGCTCCTGATTTCACAAATGATGCTCTTTATCAGCTGCTTCTTGCTTTCGCATCTGAGAAGGGCTTAAAGAACGGTCAGGTCATGTGGCCTATTCGTACAGCCTTGTCAGGCAAAGCCATGACTCCCGGCGGCGCAACACAGCTTCTGGAAGTTCTGGGCAAGGAAGAAAGCTTAAAGCGTGTGGCAGCTGCCATTGAAAAACTGACTGCGGAGGCTTCATGAGCGACGTAACCGAACAGATCAAAAAACGGCGTACATTCGCCATCATTTCCCATCCCGATGCCGGTAAGACCACACTGACAGAGAAGTTCCTTCTCTATGGTGGTGCCATCAATATGGCCGGTTCTGTTAAGGGTAAGGCTACAGCCAGACATGCTGTATCCGACTGGATGGAGATCGAGAAGCAGAGAGGTATCTCTGTTACCAGTTCCGTTCTGCAGTTTAACTTTGATGGTTTCTGTATCAACATCCTGGATACACCGGGTCATCAGGACTTCTCAGAAGATACCTATCGTACCTTGATGGCTGCCGATTCAGCCGTCATGGTTATCGACGGTGCCAAGGGTGTGGAACCTCAGACCAGAAAGCTTTTTAAGGTCTGTGCCAGACGTCACATTCCGATTTTTACATTTATCAACAAGCTGGATAGAGATGCCCGTGATCCCTTTGAATTGATTGATGAGATCGAACAGGAACTGGGTATTCCTACATGTCCGGTTAACTGGCCCATCGGTTCCGGTAAGGGCTTCAAGGGTGTCTATGACAGAGGCAGCGAAAAGGTTCTTCTGTTTTCTGAGACACAGAAAGGTACCAAAGAAGGTCTGGAAGAATCTCTTTCTCTGGAAGAAGCCGAAAGCTCAGCTCATGTATCCTCAGATGAAATCAGCCAGCTGATGGATGAGATCGAACTGCTGGACGGCGCTTCAGAAGGTCTGGATCTGGATATGATCAGTAAGGGTCAGCAGAGCCCGGTCTTCTTCGGATCTGCCTTAACTAACTTTGGTATCGAGACATTCCTGCATCATTTCCTGGATATGACTATGCCGCCTCTGGCTCGTGTATCCGATCAGGGAGTGGTGGATCCGGCAACAGCTGATTTCTCAGCTTTCGTCTTTAAGATCCAGGCCAATATGAATAAGAATCACCGTGACCGTGTCGCCTTCATGCGTATCGTATCCGGTCGTTTCGATGCCAATATGGAAGTATGGCATGTTAAGGGCAACAGCAAACAGCGTCTGAGTCAGCCTCAGCAGATGATGGCTGAAGAG
>JAGHUB010000313.1 GCA_018065025.1 Candidatus Equihabitans merdae | reverse complement strand
CTTTTAGCTATTATTTCTAATTATTTGTCCATTTCGTCGATAATTTTGTCAAGTTCATCAAGGATGAGCTGCGGAGTCTTAGCTCTCATCATGTAGAAGGGAACGTCCTTCATCAGATCAGCAGCGAACTTACCACGGACTTCACGACGATCAGCTTCGTCAACAACCGGCATAACCAGGCCGTCTTCGCCGCTGAGCAGCTGGTTCATACCGAAGAAGTTCATCAGAGAATGGAATGTCTGATAAGCAGCTTCGAACTGGCCAACCTTTGTGATCTTTGTATCGAACCAACCATCGATGCAGGGAAGGATAGCGATATCGATTCTTGTGGGATCATA
The DNA here is from genome assembly GCA_018065025.1 of Candidatus Equihabitans merdae. Taxonomy (GTDB): domain Bacteria; phylum Bacillota; class Clostridia; order Lachnospirales; family Lachnospiraceae; genus Chordicoccus; species Chordicoccus merdae. Next base: position 11,049 of record JAGHUB010000313.1, on the reverse strand, counting down.
AGCCATGCCCTGTTCGGGTTCTTTGTCGAAGAACTTAGCAACGCCTTCATCCTGGTTACCAAGGTCAGATCTTTCTGTACCCTTAGCTCTCTTTGTGATGAATGTGTTCTTTGAACCATAGATGCAAAGACCTGTGGGATCAGCAACTGTTGTTTCTGTTGAGAATGTCAGAGCGCCGCGAGCGCAAGCTGCCAGCTGAGACATTGTCTTACCATGGTTGTTTTCACCACCAACCAGAAGAACCATCTTACCTCTGTAGATAACAGATGAAGAATGCATCGGGTGCAGACCAACTCTATCCATTTCATTAGCCAGCATTGTGACCATGATCTTGTTCAGTTCGCCTTCTTCCCACTTACCATCAAGGATCAGCTGATGATCTTCATACTTGATAGCTTTAACTTCAGCGTCAGCGTTCCAGATGATATCTGCTTTGTCTTTTGTGATTTCGTCGCGAACTTTAACATCGCCCAGACGATAGTTAAGGAATGTATCGTCTTCTACAAGTGTTGTTCTGGCCGGACCACCGATAACGTCAAAACGGATAACAGCCTTCTCGCAACCTACAAGTTCCTGTGAAAATGTGCTCATATTTCCTCCTTGTTTATGGTTTTACAACCACTCTTATTGAATTGTCTAAGCGCTTTGTGAATACCTCATAAGCCTTGGGATATTCAGTCAGCGGGAAGACATGAGTTACCAGATTCTTTACATCATCAAGATGCTGTGAAGCGATAACGATCGCTTTGTCCAGTGTGTTGGGGTTGGCACGGCTGCCATTGAAAGAGATTTCATCCATAACAAGATGACGAACCGGCATTGGAACATCGCCTGCAGGGAAACCAACAGTAGCGATAGCACCACCACGTGCAACTGACCAACATGATGCATAAACACCCTTTGCTGTACCGGTACATTCAACAACACGTTTAACACCGGCACCATTGGTGTACTTCATGATTGTTTCGGCAACATCTTCCTTGGTGTAGTCGATGGGAATAGCACCAAGTTCTTCACACTTCTTAAGACGTACGCCGCTACCTGCGCAATAAACATTTCTGGCGCCCATGGCCTTGAAGATGATAACAGACATCATACCCTGAGGACCGGCACCGCTGACCAGAACATCATCACCAACTTCGAAGTTGGAGCGTTCGATCATATGCATGGCGATGGACATGGTATCCATCTGGCAGGCAACATCGAAATCCATGTAATCCGGAATCTTAGAGATAGCACGGATGTTAACTGCCATATATTCTGCATAAGCACCCTGAGAGATGTGACCATACATCTTGTGGATACGGGGTTTGCCATAGTTTAAGCAGATAGTAAAACGACCTTCCATACAGTTCTTGCAGTGACCGCAGCCAAGATTGGCGATACCACAGACTCTGTCGCCGACTTTCCAGCCGAAATCAGCAGCCTTGTCACCAAGTTCAACAACTGTACCGGCCCATTCATGACCGGGGATCAGGGGGAATTCCTGGGGCCAGACGCCGGGGAATTCACCTTTAATAATATGCGGGTCTGTACCGCAGATAGAAACGGATTCAACTTTGCAAAGCACTTCGCTTTCGCCGGCTACGGGAACCGGAACTTCTGTTACTTCGAAATCGTTCGGAGCATTCAGGCGAAGAGCTTTCATCATTTTTCTTTCTTCCATGATTGATCTCCTCTATGCAAACAATTATTTCCAATGAACCATCGGAAGACCGGCAACCGGTGAACGGAAATAAGGAATGGATGTTTCTTTAAGGGAACCGATGTAAACATTTCTCAGATCGGGACCACCGAAGCAGACACTGGCTGTCCAGGGAGCCGGACCGGCAGGTGTTTCGAAGAGGATCTCATTTGTTACACGGCTTGCATAGAAAGCGTCATCAAGAGCCTGAATTTTGTCGTGATCGCCGCAGTCCATGATGATCTTGCCTTCACCTGTGGGATCGATGACCCACAGCTTGTTGGAATAAACCATAGTACCCCAAAGGTTACCATAACTATCGAATGCAATACCATCTGGGTAAGCGCCCTGACCCCATTCGTTGGGACCATAAACTTCTTTATTATGAAGATCGCCGTTTTCATCGCAGCGATAACGAACGATACGACCGCCCTTAACGCCAACTGTTTCAACGACGTACAGGAATTCTTCCTTAGCATCGAAACGAACTTCGTTTGTGAAGTGCAGACCGTCAGCGACGATATGAACACCTCTCTCATCGTAACGAGCGATATAACCATCAGCCAGGTCCGGAACCAGAGCATCCAGCCAGTTCTTCTTCATAGTAGTAACTGTGATCCAGATACGGTTCTTGGAATCGCGCAAAACGAAGTTAACTTTACCGATGGGCTTGCCATCGATGGTATCGAAGAGAACTTTTGTTTCGCCGGTACGCTTCATGATCTCAAGGCAGTCTGTACCAAAGTTAGAGATCAGGATGTCGCCGTTAGCTGCGAAAGCCAGACCATTGGGCAGTGTGCCGTTGAAGAAACGGTCAACATCGTTAGCTACATCAAGTTCTACTTCATGTTTCTGTGTGATGATGGTCTGTTTGCCATCGGGTGTGATGTGTGCAACACCACCACGAGCATCAGCTGCCCAAATATCACCATTGGGCTCGGCAAGGATACATTCAGGTCTCTGCAGATCTTTACCGATGAACATCAGCTCTTCAGGATTTACTTCAAAACCATATAACGGATTGTCTTTTCTCATACTTCTACCCCCGAATCAAAGTCTACTTCAGGATGGAATTCATACTCGTCCAGACTTGTGGCCGGACCATAGAAACAAGCTACTTTAAGCTCTTCATCGCCGGTGTTGCGGACAATATGAATCTTTCCCTGTTCGAACATTACAACACTACCAGCTTCGAAAGAATAAATCTTACCATCAATATAGGTCTTACCATGACCTGAGATGATGTAAAGCATCTCTTCTCCGTTCGGATGGCTGTGTGCCGGGGTAACTGTTTTACCGGGCTCTACTCTCATAATGACACAGGAACAATACTGACCATCCAGGCCTTCGTCACTAGTCTTGTCAACTACCCATCTCAGATAGCGACCGGGTACAGCTTTCTCGGTAACATCAGTTTCATGAATAACCGGAAACATATACTTCCCTCCTTCAACAAGTTAAAAATAAGGTAAGAGCTGCTTCTCCACAAACAGCTTAAGGTGCCATTTATCACCTTAACTTTGATGATGAGAAACTCATCATCAAACCTAAAGTGATAACTTTTCCTTACAAAATCAGCAAAACTCACGAAAATTTCTAATGTATAAGGAGCCCTAAGGCTCCTTATACACAACAGTAACTGTTAAAATTATTTGATCTTAGATGCAAGACCTGCGAACCAGATTGTAACCCAACCAGCAGCAAGACCGATAACTGTGTAGATGATTTCAGCGATAGCGATCTGCATATATTCGCCCATAGCGAAGTTCGGACAACCACCAGCAGCTGCGACTGAGAAGAACAGACCAGTACCGATGAACAGAGCAGCACCGTTGATTATCAGCTTGTCGTAGAACATCATGAAGAAAACGATGATGATAACGGCAACTGAAACGCCTACCAGGAAGCCCATGCTGGGCAGGAAAGCAACTGTCAGAACGAACATCAGGATAGCACAGATTTCACCAACGACCATTGAATACAGCCAGTTGGCAGCGCCCTTGATGCTGAGACCGCATACAAAGTAGCAAGCCCATGTGCAGAATGAGATGTAAGTAAGACCGTTACCGGCGCAATTAGCAACCGGAGCACCTGACATAGCTTCTGTTACGTATGTAACAACGCCGGCCAGAATAGCTGTTAAAAGTGCATACACCACTTGCTGTTTAAGTTTCATAACTGAACCTCCATCATAATAAAACCAAGTTGTGAAACGTTTTTGTGAGTTTTTGCTGATATTTAATTGTAAGTAAGAGTTGATTTGCTAATCTGTGATCAGATTAAAGTGTTGTGATAGGTCTGGACTGAAGCAGGTACATTCTGCCGTCTTCGAAAGCCCATTCCAGATCCTGAGGTTTGCCATAGTACTGTTCAGCCTTGATAGCAAGGTCAACCAGCTGGCGAACTTCGTCATCTGTCAGAACCGGATCATTCTTGATGTTTTCCGGAACCGGAACTTCCTTGGAACCGCCACGTTCGCTGGCGCGGATAACCATGATGTCCTTAGAAGCAACATACTTCATCTTGAAGGAATAATCGTTCTTGTTAACAACATAGTTGTCGGGGTTAACAATACCCTGAACAACAGCTTCACCAAGACCCCAAGCAGCTTCCATCAGAACTTCGTCAGCAGCCTTGTTGATGGGGTTAACTGAGAACATAACGCCGGACTTCTCGGAGTTTACCATCTTCATAACGACAACAGCGATAGAGATATCTCTTTCTGCAAAGTTGTTTTTATGGCGATAGTAGATGGCGTTGTCGTTATAAAGAGATGCCCAGCATTCTTTAACAAACTTGACAACTTCTTCTTTACCGATAACATACAGGAATGTTTCCTGCTGACCGGCAAAGCTAGCATCTTCAAGGTCTTCAGCAGTACCACTGGAACGAACAGCTACCGGAACGTTGTCACCAAGTTTCAGATAGTTGTCAACCAGCATCTGTTCCATATCAGCGGGCATGGGAGCAGCAGCTACCATTTCACGCAGTTTTGCACCGGCAGCAGACAGAGTACGTGTCTGTTCTGCACCTTCATCCCAGATAACATTATCTGTCAGTTCATAAACTGTATCCCACAGACCGTTAGCTTCCATGAATGCATCGAACATTTCTGCACAGCAGTTGAAGCCATCCGGAACCGGCATACCAGCCTGGAACATTTTGCAAAGGCTAGCGCCCTTACCACCGGCAATCAGTGTCAGATTGCCTTCTGTTGATAATTCACCAAACCAACCAATATAACTCACAATTTCACCTCTAATATTCTTTGCAGTGGCCGGAATATCCGGCCACCGCATGTATTTTTACATATTTATCAAAAGCAATCAGTATTAACCGATGATTTCGACAATACCTGTGTCACCGTTTACACGGATCTTGTCACCAGTCTTGATAACTGATGTGGAGTTGATTGTACCAACTACGCAGGGGATACCAAATTCACGGGCAACAACGGCCGGATGTGAAAGGGCGCCGCCTGTATCTGTAACCAGACCAGAAATCTTGGAGAAGGAGATGATCCAACCCGGATTTGTCATACGGCAGATCATGATATCTCCGCTCTGCAGTGAATCTAATTCGTCCGGAGAAGCAACAACTCTAGCTGTGCCTTCAACAACACCGGCTGAACCCGGGATACCCTTAAGGTTAGTGATGTTGGCGTTAGCTTCCATCTCTTCGAGTTCAAGAGATTTCCAGAAGATTTCCGGATAACCCCAAAGGATTCTCTTGTACAGCTCGACGTTCAGCTGCCATTCATCAACGGTACCATACCAATATCTCGGAGTCTTCTTAGCAGCTTCAGCCATAGCGGCTCTAGCTTCGACAACCTTTGTCTTCAGATCGTAATCTGAGAAAGCACCGGCACGAAGTTCATCATATGTTACCATGAAGATGTCTTCGCGATCTTCCAGCTTACCAGCCTTAACGAAGATGTCACCGATGTGCAGGAACATCAGTCTCATGTGAGCATAGATGGCCTGGTCGATGTAGAAGTGATGGTTCGGAGTCAGAGTCAGCATTCTCAGGTTGATAGCCAGCTTTTCTTCGAATTCTTCTCTCAGGGCCGGATCTGTGATCTTAGCACGTGCGCGGTCGATAGCGCCCTGCTGAGAATCATTGTTGGCCTTGATCTGTGTCGGATAATCGTAATCGGTTTCTACATAGCTCTTGATAGCTTCATAAACCGGTGTCGGATCTTCAACCCACAGCGGGAAGATATATTCATGTGTGTACAGCGGTTTGTAACCGTATTCTTCTGTGTAAGCAACGATCTTAGCCTTAAGATCAGCGCCACCCGGCTGAGCTTCAAGGTTAGCCATGATAGTCTTAGCGCTGTTGTTCAGCCAGAAAGCCTTCATAGCTTCGTTAGCTTTGATTTCTTCTTTGATGTAGTAAGCATCACGCAGGGAATCCCAGTTTCTGTCATCGTTAGAAACGTTGATCAGAGAAAGGTCTTCATCAGCGCCGCCGCAAGCCTGTTCATAGATAGCGCCGAATTCGCCGGAAGCCTGAGCCTGAGCATAGTTCAGGATCCAGTGGATACGGAATGCGCGTTCCTGCCAGTCAAGAGCGTCTTCCAGATGGATCATGGCAGCCGGGATACTTGTGTTTTCCCAATCACGATCAACCATCTTTCTGGCCAGTTCTTTCAGTTCCGGAACATATTCATTGTCCCACTGATCCATGAAAGTCTTGGCATATTCCGGCATAACACCGAGGTAGTAGTTGAGCATCGGACCGATCTTGTCTTCATCAGTTGTTTCCGGTACTACGGCTGTGTAAACATAACCACCGATCTTCTTAGCAATCCAGTCTGAACCGCCAACGCCGAATCTCTTGTAGAAATATTTACATGTCGGGCCCCACCAACCACCGACGCTGAAATACATCGGGGAGATCGGGTTCGGGCAGTGAAGATCATCATAGAACCACATGAGATCTTTTTCTGCGTCGTCTTTCCATTCTACCGGATACTTTTCGTTACCGAAGAACGTTGCATAGATTTTTCTCTCTTCTGCCATAAAAACCTCCTAAAAATTTCCTACGTACCATTGACGTATGTAGATATTTAGTTGCAAGATTATCGTCATTTATATAATTATCGATAATCTGTGCTTGCAGGAAAATTGTATCATGTTGACTATAGCTTGTCTATCATGCTTTTTCAAAAATAGCATTTTCAACAAAAACAGTAACATAATACTGGATAATAAATCGCCAAGGCATAATTTACTATTGTTAATTTCGTCGAATTAAACAATAGTATTATTCAGCCTTGCCATACATACGTTCAGCGGCCAGAATGATGCCTTTCATGATACGTACATAACCTGTGCAACGACAAATATTACCTTCCATATTCTTGCGAATATAAGCTTCTGACGGATGGTGATTCTGGTCAAGAATAGCCTTGGCACTCATTACCATACCGGGAGTACAGAAGCCACACTGAACAGCACCCACTTCCAGGAATGCTTCCTGAATGGGATGAAGTTCATCCTGACTCATGCCTTCGATAGTCAGAACATCACCGCCGTCGATTTCATTTACCAGAACGATGCAGGAGTTTACGGGACGACCGTTAAAGATAACGGTGCAGCCGCCGCATTCGCCTTCATTACATCCGATCTTAGTACCTGTGAGGCCTATCTCCTCTCGCAGAAACTCTGCCAGAGTCATATAAACTTCTACATTTCTAATATACTGTTCACCATTGATGGTGACATTAATGGTTTTTCTATCCATGTTGACTCCTTCCGTTATCAAAATACATTGAAACCGGTTTCCTCTGACATAAGAGGCGGAGCGGTTTTTGCTTCAAGTGCGCGTGACAGGGCATTCTGGTAAGCACGTTTAGCCATTTCGTCCAGAAGTGCAATACGGAATTCTGCACTGGAACGCCAGCTTGAACGAGGCTTAGCATCTTTAACAGCAAGCTTGCCCAGTTCATCAAGATCTACATCCTTGATGTTTCTGCCTGTCAGATATTCTTCGGGCGGATAATTACGGATAGATGTGGGAGCAGCTGTTGTCAGAGACCATCTGGATTTAACGATGGTGTCATTTTCATCCAGTTCGATCATGCAGCTGATACCGCACAGAGCCAGGTCCATAGCTTTACGACGGCCATATTTGATATAGCAGCTGCCGGAACGGGCCTTCAACTTCTGGATGGTGATGCTCTTAAGGATCTCGTCCGGGCCAAGAATGGTCTTCTTGGGGCCGATAAAGAAATCTTTCAGCGCTACTTCTCTATCACCTTCCGGTGAAGCAACTGTACAAACAGCATCAAATACCTGAAGGGGACCGATACTGTCAGCAGAAGGAACAGCATTACAGATGTTGCCGCCCAGAGTACCGCGATGACGGATCTGAACAGAACCCACCTGAGAACAACCATCCCATAATGCGGAGTAATATTTCTTGAAGAAAACGCTTTCTTCGATAGTACGATGTCTGGTCAGAGCACCGAAAGTAATGGTGTTTTCATCTTCGGTGATGGTTTCCAGTTCTTCGATACCTTTAATATCAATAATGACGGGGAATTCTTTACCGCCGTGCATATCAATGACAACGTCTGTACCGCCGGCCAGAATACGACCATTATGTTCTTTCTTCAGAGCGCAGGCTTCAGCAATTGTCTTCGGTTCGTATAAATCAAATCTTGGAAGCATATTCACCCTCCTCTCCGAACATAATCTTTTCCGGCTTAATCGGAATTGAATGGATACGACGACCCAGAGCAGCAGATACGGCATTGGCGATGGCAGCACCTGTAGGAGCAACTACCGGTTCACCGATACCCTTTGCACCGTAAGGTCCTTCCGGATGAGCAACTTCAACCAGTTCAATAGATGATTTGAAGTCAGAATCCATGAAGGTAGGAACTTTGTAGTCAACCATGTTGCCGTTCTTCAGATGACCGTTTTCATAAATCATCTCTTCAAGAAGAGCATGGCCGTAACCCATAGAAAGACCACCTTCTACCTGCTGGATGCAGCCCAAGGGATTGATGGCTTTACCAACATCATGGGCAGCACTGATGTGGACAACTTCAACCTTACCGGTCTTCATATCAATAGCAACTTCGGCAGCCTGTGCACCCATCATCCACATGATGGTAGGACGTTTGGAAGCGTGTGTCTTTTCATCAACCGGATCAAAGATATCTTTTGTACCATACTTACCGACGGCGATGATGGGACGTTCTTCTTTAAGGATACCGCTCTTGCCGATCTTGTTGATATCCAGAGACAGGGAATCGTCTGTCTTGCAGGTGAACATACCTGTTTCCGGATCAAGATGAACATCTTCAAAATTACATTTCCATTTTTTGGCAACAAGTTCAGTGACCTGACGAACCAGTTCATGAGAGGCTTCCAGAACAGCATTACCTGAATGGAATGTGGAGCGAGAAGATGTTGTTGTCTTATCGTAAGGTGTGATGGATGTATCTGTCTGAGCGACCATGATACGATCAACACTGATACCAGTAACAGATGAGGCGAACTGTGTCAGAACAGTACGAACACCCTGACCCATCTCACGGCTGGCTGAATTGATCAGCAGTGTGCCGTCTTCGTTCATACGAACAGTACAGGATGTTGTGGAGGGTGTACCTGAGATCTTGATAAAGCAGGCGATGCCTTTGCCATGAAGTTTGCCATCTTCATCAACCCAACGTTCGGGCATCTCGCTCCAACCAAGGTTCTTTGAAGCAGCTTCAAGGCACTTGGCAACACCAACACTCTTCATGGTTTCGCCAGTAACAGAAACAGAACCATCACGCAGGACATTCTTAAGACGGAATTCTACCGGATCCATATTCAGAGCCTTGGCAACTTCATCCATCTGCATTTCATAAGCCTGAGCAGCTTCAGAAACACCGAAGCCTCTGTAGGCAGAACCCAGAGAATGGTTAGTTACCATACAGTAGCTATCTGTGTAAGCATTGGGAATAAAGTATGGACCATTTGAGGCATAACCGGCGTTGTAGTTAACACGGGGGCCGAAACCGCCGTAAGCGCCTGTATCCCACCATACCTGGACTTTCTGTGCGCAAAGCTTACCGTCTTTTGTAGCACCTGTTTTGATCTTGTACAAAACAGAAGCACGTGTGAATGTAGCATTGAATTCTTCATCACGTGTGTAAACAAGCTTAACCGGACGTCTGGCTGCTTTAGACAGAACAGCTACCAGCATCTCCAGTTTGGGCTCAGCCTTAGAACCGAAGCCACCACCAATCTCTGTGCAGATGATACGAATCTTGTTCAGCGGATAACCTAAAGCATGGTGGAGCATACTTCTGGTTGAGAACGGAGACTGTGCCGGTGCATAGATGGTGATCTCATCGTCTGTAACATCGCCGATAGCACTGTGGGGTTCCATAACAGTATGCTGCAGCATACCGCATCTGAATTCATTTTCAACAATAACGTCAGCCTGTTTGAAACCTTCTTCGATATCACCATTGATCAGTTCAAATCTGTCCATGATGTTGGTGCCTTCGACAGGATGAGCCATACCAAAGATGGTATAGTCTTTCCAGGTTTCGTTTACCAGGCCCTTGCAGCTGATGGCATCTTCGATACTGTCAACTACCGGAAGTTCTTCATATTCAAACTCGATGAGTTTTAATGCTTCCTTGGCGATACGCTCTGTATCAGCAGCAATAGCCGCAACCGGTTCGCCTTTGTAACGGACTTTGCCGATGGCCAGGAACGGCTGGTCAGCGATGAAGCCACCAAAGCGAGCATTGCCGATATCGGCACCGGTGATGACGCATCTTACACCTGGATAGGCTTTAGCTTTAGTAGTATCAATTTTAAGAATCTTGGCATGAGGGACCGGGCTATGGAAAATAGCACCATATAACTGTCCGCTGATATTCCAGTCAGCGCCGTACTTGGCATGACCGGTAACCTTGTCTTTGCCATCTTTACGCAGAACAGTTGTCCCGATGATAGGACTAATACTCAAACTTCTCTCCTCCATTTACAATGTACAACGTTCCCGGTCGATGTGATCGGCCGGGAACAGCTGGATATTGCTACTTATTATCTAGAGAAACCTCTTAATAACAACTCTTTACTATATTACTTTCTTGAAATAACCTTTTTGGCTTTTTCAACAATGTAGGGAGCTGTCAGTTCGAAGCGATCCTGCAGGTAATCCATGGGACCTACCTCACCAAACAGATCCTGTACGCCGATCATTTCTACCGGGCAGGGTTTGTTCTTGCACAGTACTTCTGTAACGGCGCTGCCAAGACCGCCGATGACGCTCTGGTTCTCGCATGTGACGATGGCGCCTGTCTCGGCTGCACAGCGGTTGACCAGTTCTTCATCAAGAGGCTTGATGGT
>JAGHUB010000084.1 GCA_018065025.1 Candidatus Equihabitans merdae | reverse complement strand
CACACTTTATTTCGAAGCGGTTAGGGGATTGGAGAAATGTCCCGAGCGGGGAGAGCGGTGTAGTGTCTGTTTTCAGCTTCGTCTGGAAAATGCTGCCTTGCAGGCAGCTGAGGGCGGCTTCGACTATATGACCACAACGTTGACTATTTCACCTCTTAAAGATGCAGCCTTGCTAAACGAGATCGGACAGCGTGTTTGCCAAAAGGCCGGCGTCACCTGGCTGCCTTCGGATTTTAAGAAGAAGAACGGCTATTTAAGATCCATTCAACTGTCCGAAGAATATAGTCTCTATCGGCAGAATTATTGTGGCTGTGTATTTTCAAAAGCAGCCTCTTGTGATAACATTAAAAATAATAGCCATTTTTTTGGTAATGAATAACAAATGAGGTGAATTATGGCACAGTTATGGGGAGGCCGTTTTACAAAGGAAACAGATGCCTTGGTAAACAAATACAATGCCTCAATTTCATATGATCAGCGTTTCTTCCATCAGGATGTCAGAGGCAGTATCGCTCACGTCCGCATGCTTGGCAAACAGCAGATCATCACAGCAGAAGAAGCTATCGCAATTGAAGAAGGTCTGAAAGGCATCGAACGTGATGTAGACGCAGGTCTCCTTCAGATTACTGACGCTTATGAAGATATCCACAGCTTCAATGAAGCTAATCTCATCGACCGCATCGGTGATGCCGGTAAGAAGCTTCACACAGGCCGCAGCCGTAACGACCAGGTTGCATTGGATATGCGTCTTTATATCCGTGACGAAGTAGATGCTTTCTCAGGTCTGCTTGAGAATCTTCTCAAAGTCGTAGAAGCCATTATCGAAGGCAACATCGATACTTATATGCCGGGCTTCACACATTTACAGAAGGCACAGCCTATTACTTTGGCTCATCACTTTGGGGCCTACTTCGAACAGTTCCGTCGTGACAGAGAACGTCTTGCCTCTATTCGTGAGCGCATGAATGTCTGTCCGCTGGGTTCCGGTGCTCTTGCCGGTACAACCTATCCTCTGGATCGTGAGTTTGTGGCTAAGGAGCTTGGTTTCGATCGTGCCTCCAACAACTCCATGGATGGTGTTTCCGACAGAGACTATGTCATCGAATTCCTGGACGCTCTGTGCCTGATCATGATGCACTTAAGCCGTCTCAGTGAAGAAATCATTATCTGGAATACTAACGAATATCGCTTCATCGAACTGGATGATGCTTACAGCACAGGTTCCAGCATCATGCCTCAGAAGAAGAATCCGGATATTCCGGAACTGATCCGTGGTAAGACCGGTCGTGTCTATGGTGCTTTGACCACCATGCTGACCACCATGAAGGGTCTGCCTCTGGCTTACAACAAGGATATGCAGGAAGACAAAGAGATGACATTTGATGCCATCGATACCACCAGAGATTCTATTC
>JAGHUB010000070.1 GCA_018065025.1 Candidatus Equihabitans merdae | reverse complement strand
CCATAGCATCGAACTGGTGAGCCATGATCATGGATTCTCTTGAGTCAGCGATCAGGTCTCTGGTTACCAGAGAATACTTCATACCAACATGACCCATAGCGATCCCATCGCAGACAGCGATAGCCGGAATCATAACAGGAGTACCGCCGGCTTCAGCGATACCAAGCTTAACAGCCTGTGTGATCTTATCCAGGTTCATATGACCCGGTACGATTTCATTATAGGAGCTGACAACAGCAACCAGGGGTTTTTCCAACTCTTCTTTGGTCATGCCAAGAGCATTCCAAAGTGAACGGTGAGGAGCCTGCTGAAGGCCCTTTGTAACGGCATCTGATCTTTTCATAGTCTATATCCTCCGATTCAGATTCTTTCGATAATCAAATCTGCCATCTCATCTGTTCCGACGATCGTGCAGTTTTCTGAAGCAATATCACCTGTGCGATAACCATCTTCCAGAACTTTGCGGACAGCTTCCTGGATGTCATCAAAAGCTGCGTCCATATCCAGTGAATACTTGCAAAGCATACCGGCAGAAAGGATGGTAGCGATAGGATTGGCGATGTTCTTACCGGCAATATCCGGTGCTGAACCGCCGCTGGGTTCATAGAGACCAAACTTGGTTTCATTAAGTGAGGCTGAGGGAAGCATACCGATGGAACCGGCGATCATGCTCATCTCATCACTTAAGATATCACCAAACATGTTTTCAGTCAGAACAACGTCGAACTGAGCCGGGTTCTTGACCAGCTGCATAGCGCAGTTGTCAACCAGCATGATCTTAAGCTCAACATCCGGGTAAGATTCAGCCACTTCTTTAGTGACAGCACGCCACAATCTGGAAGAATCCAGAACGTTGGCCTTATCAACCAGTGTGACTTCCTTACGACGCTTACGAGCGATCTCGAAAGCCTTAATGGCTGCTCTTCTGACTTCTTCTTCGTTATAGGTCAGAGTGTCTACAGCTGTGCGCAGACCATCGATCACCTCTGTATGACGTTCGCCAAAGTAAAGACCACCTGTCAGTTCGCGAACCATCATAACGTCGAAACCGGCATCAGCAACTTCTTCCTTGAGAGGACAAGCCGCTTTCAGTTCAGGATAAAGATAAGCCGGACGCAGGTTGGCAAACAGATTTAAGCCTTTACGAAGGGCCAGAAGACCTGCTTCAGGTCTCTTGGAAGGTTCAAGTTTATACCAGGGGGATGTAGCAGCATCGCCGCCGATGGAACCCATCAGAACAGCATCGGCTGCCTGACACTTCTTAAGTGTTTCTTCTGTCAGGGGAACACCATTGGCGTCAATAGATGCACCACCCATCAGAACTTCTTCGTAGTTAACTTCCTTGCCGTATTTAGCAAAGATGGCATCAAGAACGCGCTTGGCAGCGCTGACAACTTCCGGACCGATTCCATCACCGGGAATCAACACAAGATTGTAAGCCATTTTTCTCAATAATCTCCTGTATTTTATCTTCTCTTAACGTGAAAACGAAGCTGGCCATCCAAATTCTGGCAGCCAGCTCCATATTATTCAATCATCATTGACCTGATCTGTAATCAAGCCTCTTTTTCGCTTTCAGCAGCTTCTTCTTTCTTGGAAGAGGCACTGACAGTAGCAACTGTAGAAGCCTTCTCTACCTGAGCGATAGCAGCTTTACGCATGGGGATACGGCAGTTCTTGTTGTTACCGAATTCAACGATGACATCTTCATCTGTGATGTCAAGAAGAACGCCATAGAAACCGCTTGTTGTAACAACGCTGTCACCAACTTCCATTGAAGCCAGCATCTCGTTGATCTTCTTCTGCTCTTTTCTCTGGGGACGAATCATCATGAAGTAAATCAATGCAAACATAGCAACGATCCAAAGGATCATGATGCCGCCGCCGGCTGCGCCTGATGTTAAAACCATTATAAATATCCTCCTGAATAAATCATTTAAAATCAGCTTTTTTATTTATGCCGAAACTCCTTACATAATATCGTAAAAACGGCGGGATAGCAAGCTATCTCTCCTTTTCCGGCAGGGATTCCAGAAACTCTTTTTTATACTGAGCAAAGCGTCCTTCATCCAGTGCCTGACGAATCTCTTCCATCATGGTGTTATAGAACCAGAGGTTGTGCATAACACATAAACGCATACCCAGCATCTCTTTGGCTTTCATGAGGTGATGGATATAAGCTCTGGTATGATTGCGGCATGTAGGACACTGACAGGTGGGGTCCAGAGGACTTTCATCCAGCTCATACCGCTTGTTCATCATGTTGAGATGACCCTTCTTGGTGTAGACATGACCGTGACGGCCGTTTCTTGCCGGATAGACACAGTCGAAGAAGTCCACGCCTCGTTCTACACCTTCAAGAATATTGGCAGGTGTACCGACACCCATCAGATAAACAGGCTTATCGGAAGGCAGACAAGGAACGACTTCATCCAGGATCTCATACATCTGAGCATGAGTTTCACCAACAGCCAGACCGCCGATGGCATATCCATCCAGATTCAGCTCTGAGATACGGCGGGCATTGTCACGACGGATATCCGGGAAGATACCACCCTGATTGATGCCAAAGAGCAGCTGTTCTTTGTTGATAGTGCTTTCAACCTTATTAAGTCGATCCATCTCTGTCTTGCAGCGTCTCAGCCAGCGCTCTGTCCTTTCAACAGAAGCCTGTATATACT
>JAGHUB010000155.1 GCA_018065025.1 Candidatus Equihabitans merdae | reverse complement strand
GTATAAACTTCAATATCTTCAAAGACAAATGATGTCCCACCGGTTTTACAGAGTCTCTCTCTGATGCGTTCCTCTGACATGACCTGGTTTGAAGCCTTCTCAAGAATCGACTCACCCTCAACATAGGCCACGCTGTTGCCGTAGGATACGGATAACGAAGGCTGTCTGCCTGTAAAGAAAGATGCTATGCCATTGATTTTAATAGGTTCAGGCTCATGAACATAGCGCAGCTTCATCTGATCCAGAAGGGACTCATCGGATTTCACGCTGCCTGAATGCTGATTGAAGGCCATCATGTCTGTTGAATTGTGTCCGTCCAGATAGCCCTGGGTAAAACCTTCGCGACTGAAAAGACGACGAAGGATGTCTTCAGGATTATTTTTAGCTTTTCTCTTCTTTTTGTTATCTCCATGAGAAGAGGGATTGTACTGACCTCTTTCATCTATCTGATCCAGCACCTGGCGGTAGACTGAGACAACACCGGCTGCATAGGCACTTTGCTTCATACGGCCTTCGATCTTTAAGGAAATGACACCGGCATTTTTCAGGTCCTTAAGACGATCTACCGTGCACAGATCCTTCAAAGAAAGCAAAGAGCCTTCCTTGTGACTGCTTTCATACATAAGACGGCAAGGCTGTGCACAGCGGCCTCGATTGCCTGAACGACCTCCGATCAGGGAACTCATAAGGCATTGTCCGGAATAGCTGTAACACAAAGCACCATGGACAAAGGCTTCAACTTCAAGGCCTGTCTCATCATGGATTTTTTTCAGTTCTTTTAAGGATAACTCTCTTGCGGGAACAACACGGCTGACACCATACTTTTTTAACAAATTGGCAGATGCGGGACCGCTGACGGTCATCTGTGTGCTGGCATGCAAGGGCAGATCCGGATAATTCTTATGGAGATAGCGTAAGACGCCAAAATCCTGAACCAGAACAGCATCCAAACCGACCTCGTAAAATGGACGGATGAACTCATCCAGCTCATTCATCTCATCTTCTTTAAATAATGTGTTGACGGTAAGGTATACTTTTACACCACGCAGATGGGCTTCATCAATAGCGTGGAGCAATTCTTCTGTTTGGGGATGATCGGCGTAAGCTCTGGCACTGAAGCGATCGGCTCCTACATAAATGGCATCACAGCCGGCATTTAAGACGGCATAGAAACCCTCGATGGAACCGGCCGGAGCCAGCAGTTCGATTTTTCCGGGCATAGGATAAACCTCTTATCTATAGATAAAAGAATGGCTTTTCTTTTATTTAGTAAAAAGAAAGGCGGTCACTTTGCGGACCGCCCTTTTTCAAGCTTTTCAAGTTTAAGCTGCAGATCAACGATCTGCTGTTTTAATTCATAGACCTCACGGTCTTTGATCTGAATGTCTTCTTCATAGACTTCGGCCTGCTTCTTGGCCTTAAAATAATCATCACAGACATTCAGTGATAATAACAGGCTCTTTGTTTCAGCGGGCAGTCGGCTGAATCCTGTCAGTTCACTGATCTCACCATGCTTGCGATTCAGATAAGAAGCTACTCTCTGCAGATAATCTTCACTTTCATAACCTGTCAGATGAATGATCTTACCACCGATCAGTACTTCAACTGTATTTTTTGCAGACATAATCCCACCTCATAAATGTGCTAAACATTAACACTATTATATCGAATCGATCGTAAATTACAACCTTGTGTTATGATGCTGTCATTTTTCAAGACAGACACCTTTTATCCTTCTTTTTCCTGAGGGAAATCGTATCCCAGGTGATTGTAAGCGGCTGCTGTGGCGATTCTTCCCTTAGGTGTCTTCTCCACAAAACCATTTTTGATCAGGAAGGGCTCGTAGACATCTTCAATAGTGCCTGAGTCTTCACCGATGGCGGATGACAGGGTCTCCAGACCAACAGGACCGCCGTTAAAACGAACGATAATGGATTCAAGAATATCTCGATCCAGTTTTTCAAGACCGAAATGATCCACTTCCAGCATATCCAGTGCTTCGCAGGCCACGGCATCTGTAACAGCGCCGCCATAACGAACCTGGGCAAAGTCTCTGACACGCTTAAGAAGGCGATTGGCCAGACGAGGTGTACCACGGGAACGTCTGCCAAGCTCATAGGCGCCCTTGTCATCAATATCAACACCTAATAACTGGGAAGAATGACGGATGATACCGGCAAGTTCTTCTACTGTGTAATATTCCAGATGCTCTACCACACCAAAACGATCTCGAAGCGGTGCAGTCAGCAAGCCGGGACGGGTAGTGGCACCAACCAATGTGAATTTCGGCAGGTCCAGACGAATGGAACGGGCCGTGGGACCCTTACCAATCATGATATCGATAGCATAATCTTCCATAGCCGGGTATAAAACTTCTTCAACCTGACGATTAAGACGGTGGATTTCATCCACAAAGAGAACATCGTGTTCTTCCAGGTTGTTGAGGATAGCTGCCATTTCGCCGGGCTTTTCAATAGCCGGTCCGGAAGTCACCTTAAGGTGTGCACCCATCTCATTGGCAATGATACCGGCCAGTGTGGTCTTACCAAGTCCCGGAGGGCCATAGAGAAGAACATGATCCAAAGCTTCTCCTCTAAGTTTGGCAGCTTCTATATAGACCTGCATATTATTTTTCAAGCGCTCCTGGCCCACATAATCTTTAAGGAGCTGGGGACGCAGAGATTTTTCAATTTTGACATCTTCCGCCGTAGCTTCTGTGACGATTTTTCTTTTTTCCATAGTGTATAACCGTTATTGAATGAATTTTAAGGCCAGCTTCAGGATGGCTTCCG
The DNA here is from genome assembly GCA_018065025.1 of Candidatus Equihabitans merdae. Classification (GTDB taxonomy): domain Bacteria; phylum Bacillota; class Clostridia; order Lachnospirales; family Lachnospiraceae; genus Chordicoccus; species Chordicoccus merdae. Next base: position 964 of record JAGHUB010000155.1, on the reverse strand, counting down.
TGCTAAGATCAGGCTGACTTTCCGTTACTTTACGTACCGCTTTAAGGGCTGACGTACCGGAATACCCCAAGGCTGTTAAGGCCATAACCGCTTCAGATGATGCAGAGGTATCACGCTGAGGAACAGGATTGGTATTATCGAACTTAGATTCGATCACTTCTGCCAGATTCATCTTATCCTTCAGTTCAAGTACCAGCTTCTGGGCTGTCTTCTTGCCTAAACCGGGAACTGAAGAGATGGTTTTGATGTCATCCGCAAGAATGGCCATCCGCAGTTCGTCGGCACTTAAGGTGGATAATACGGATAAGGCCACCTTGGGACCGATGCCGTTAACACCAAGCAGCATCTTAAAGGTCTTGTAGTCATCTTTGGTGAGGAAACCATATAATGTCATGGCATCTTCTTTGACGGAAAGGTAGGTGAAAAGGCGAACCTCATCGCCATCACTGACCCGGTCTATGATGGAATAGGGAACATAGACCCCATAACCAATACCCTGCTGTTCAACTACCAGACGGTTGTCATCAATATCTATAATCTGTCCGCTGACAAATGCTATCATAATAAATATTCCTTACGATAATGATTATTCAGGTCACATTATAACATGATATAATCGACCTATGAATACAAAAAACGAATCCGTAATTAACACCTTATCTGCTCAGATATTAAGTCATTTTCCGGAACCTGTTGTGCTTTCCATAGAGACCACAGGTCATTTCTGGCGCAATAGTTATATCGAATCCATGACATTAGTGGCCTATGACCAGTCTAAAAATAGCTGGATTGGTCAGACATTTTCCGGAGAAAAAGAGGAAGATGAATTCGACATGCTGACTGCTCTCTCATCTTTTGATATGGAGGGCAAAACTTTGCTTACCTTTAATGGTACAGCCTTTGCCCTGCCCTATTTAAAGCGGAAAATGAAGGCTTACGGCCTCGATTCTTCTTTGGATAAAGC
>JAGHUB010000393.1 GCA_018065025.1 Candidatus Equihabitans merdae | reverse complement strand
AATTCACCTGAGGTAAAGGAAGTTCTCTTCGGAGAAGACGGCGTGGCCGCATATATGCATGAAGGTCAGATCTTTGTGGATTGCTCTTCCATCAATCCTGTAGCTTCCAAGGAAATCTATGCAGAACTGCAGAAGAAGGGTATAGAGATGCTGGATGCTCCGGTTTCCGGCGGCGAACCCAAGGCTATTGACGGCAGTCTGAGTTTCATGGTAGGCGGTAAGCAGGAAGTCTTTGACGCCTGTAAAGATGTCCTTCTGACTATGGGTGCATCTGCTGTTCTGTGCGGCGATATTGGTGCAGGTAATACAACCAAGCTGGCCAACCAGATCATCGTAGCCGCCAATATCCGTGCACTTTCCGAGGCTTTGACTCTGGCCCAGATGGCAGGGGTGGATCCGGCCTCTGTATACGCCGCTATCAAGGATGGCTTGGCAGGTTCAGCTGTCATGAATGCTAAGACCCCTATGATGCTGGAGGGCAATGATAAGCCCGGCTTCAAGATCGATCTGCATATCAAGGACCTGAACAATGTTCTGGACTGCGCCAAGACAGTGGGCGCTCCCGTACCCATGACAGAATCAGTTATGGAAGTTATGCAGTGGATGCATGATCATGAAGGCGGACAGAAGGATCATAGTGCTATTGTTCAGTACTATGAAGACCTGACCGGTATTCTGATCGGTCGCTAGGCATGACAATATAAGAAGCGGGAAGCATTCTTTCCCCATTCAATGCATGCTATACTGTTGAGACAGGCGTTCAAAATGCGCCTGAAAAGAAGACACAAAGCAATACAAGCAACACAAGCATTACGGAGATTTACTATGGCATCACAAGAAAAATCCAAGGTTATCCTTGTTCCCTGTGACAATTACGATGAGGAAAATATTTACCTTGCTATGCGCAAGGGCATCGCTATGCTGGGTGGTCTGGAGAGCATGATGGCTCCGGATCAGAAGATTCTGGTCAAGCCCAACTTCCTGCTGGCAGCAGATCCCGACAAGGCAACCACAACTCATCCTTCAGTCATTAAAGGCATGCTGCGCATCCTTCAGGAAGACGGTTACGCCAAGGTATCCTTTGGCGATTCACCGGGCCACGGCAGCTGCGAAGGCGTTGTCAATAAGATCGGTATCAAAGACGAAAGCAACTGGTTTGGCGCAAAGCGAGCCAACATGGAAGAGGAAGTGACCGTGTCCTATCCCGAAGGCAAGACCTGCCGCACCTTCCATTTTTCAAAAGGTATTGCCGAAGCTGATGCCATCATCAATCTTTGCAAAATGAAGACACACGCTCTGGAACGCATCACCGGTGCTGTGAAAAATGTTTATGGTTTCATCTGCGGTTACCGCAAGGCTGCCGGTCACGTCAAATACCCGGATGCTACCGTATTTGCCCGCATGCTGGCTGACATGCACAATGCCACAAACATTCCCCTTCACATCATGGATGGCGTCGTTGCCATGGAGGGAAATGGTCCCAGCAGCGGCACACCCATCGCTATGAACGTGCTCTTATTCTCCAAAGATCCCGTGGCCATCGACACTGTCTTCAGCCACATGATCTATCTGGATCCTCAGGTAGTACCTACATGCGTGGAAGGTCAGGCCTATGGCGTTGGTACCTGCGATATCAATAACATCGAAGTGCTTATGGCACCTGCAGAAGATGCTGCTGAACAGGTTCTGACTCCGGACCAGCTTCGTGAGCAGTTTGGCAAACCCAACTTTGACGTTGAACGCAAGGTCAAAAAGAAAAATGCTCTCAGCCTCATCACCATGGTGATTCCCACGGCAAGCAAGCGTCCTTATGTCCAGAAAGACCTCTGCATTAAATGCGGTATCTGCGTGGATCATTGCCCCGTTGAAGGCAAAGCCATCAACTTTAAGAAGGGCAAAGGCAAGCCGCCTGTATACGATTATAAGAAATGCATTCGCTGCTATTGTTGTCTGGAAATGTGCCCCCGTCACGCCATTAAGGTCAAGGGCGGTCTGCACTGATTGAAAAAAATTCCAAAGGGGCAAATGATGGAAGTAACTGATATTTTCTACAATGGTGGATTGAATTGTGCAGAGAGTACCCTGCATATTCTCATCGAAAGGGGCGTTATCGATGCTCCTATTGAAACGGTTCGTATGATGACCGGTTTTGGCGGTGGCATGCAGCGAGGCGAAGTCTGTGGTGCTTTGGTTGGTGCCATTGCAGCCATCGGCTGGGTCAAGGGCCGCACCGAAACAGGCCAGGACAGAAAGCCTACAGCGGATGCCGTCCGCACCTTGCTTAAGCAGTTCGAAGAAGAATTCGGCGCTATTCGCTGTGAGGAACTGCGTCAGCTTCACAGCGGTGGTGTACAGACCAAGTCCGACAAGATGTACCGTGCCTGCACACCCTTTGTAGAAAGAGCTGCTGAGATGGTGGAAGAGCTTCTTAAGGAGGCTTAAAAAAAGGGTTAACTATGCTTCAAAAAACTCGCATGATGAAACTATATCTGTTTCGTCTGGCTTTTCGCATCCTGGTTTTTCTGGTGGTTCTGTTTTTCTATCTGACAGATAAGGAACACATTCAGACCCTGATTACCACTCAGTTTCTGCCCTGGATCAGCCCACTTCGTATCGTGTGGCTGGTCTTTATGGTAATCATGATTTCCCACCTCTTCCCCGGGGAAATGCGTTCCATGGCTCTCCGGAAAGAAGACGTTAAATTCTTCCGCCCGGAAAAGAATTATTCACATTATGAGCTGCTTAAGTTTATCCAGAAGCAGAATGTGAGAGCCTGGTATGTTATGCTGATCTGGCTTTCAATAAATGCTGTCTTTGGCATCTTACGATTGTGTAATGTGATCGATGCGGCTGACCTCTTTATGCTCACCGTTTTCTTCTTCCTCTGCGATTACATCTGCATCCTTTTCTTCTGTCCCTTCCAGACTTTTGTCATGAAGAATCGATGCTGCGTCAACTGCCGGATCTATGACTGGGGACACTTCATGATGTTCACACCCATGCTTTTCATCCCCAACTTCTTCAGCTGGAGCCTGTTCTTCACATCGGTAGTGGTACTGATTCGCTGGGAAATAGGCTACGCCAAGCATCCGGAACGCTTCTGGTTCAAATCAAATAAGACATTGCAATGCGCCAACTGCCAGGATAAGACCTGTCAGATCAAACGCAAGCTGCAGGGGAAACCCCTTAAATCAAACTAACTAATTCATAGCTAAAAAACGCTACCCAACGGCAGTGTTCATAAAACAATAGCATTAAAAAATGAGCACTGTCACTAGTTGGGTTGGCTAACAAAAGCACGATATTCCATTTTGTTTGATGGAGTATCGTGCTTTTTGTTGCTTTATAAATGGTATTGAGTTTTGACCATTTCCCAGAGACCTAGTTCTTTCAGTTTGGCTACCGGTACACGGAAGGTGGCGGTACATGTTCCTCGGGCACGACCGATCTCCAGTTCACCGGTGATGGTAAGACGATTCTTGATCTCCGGTATGGTCATGTCCAGAAGGGCAGCAGCGCGTTCCATGGCGCAGTTAATGGCTTCATTTAAGCCTACGCCTGTTCCGATGAAGGAAAGCGGTGCGGATTCCTCTATAGCAACACCCCATTTAGCAGCCTCTGCTTCGGCGGCAGCTCTCTCAGTATCTGTGAGAGGTCTGGCCAAATAAGGCAGGTCTTCAGGTGTGGGAAGGAGGAGAGGCCCTTTTAGATTCAGGCCTTTGATCACAGAGACTTGCAGAAGCGAGATCCCGCAGACATCTGCCGTGTGACCGGCGATCTCGCCGTCACCCTGCATGGCGTGCATATCGCCCAGGTAGACACCGCCTCCGGGAATATAAACCGGCGCGATCAGTGTAGCACCGGCTCTGACACGCTTGATGTCCAGATGACCGTCTGTGACGTCTTTAGCTTCTTCGGCACTGAGACCATATTCATGAGGGGCATCCACCAGCAAACAGCCCAAGTCTCCGGCATTGTGGGAATCGGGAATATTTCTGACAGGAGTAGTACCAAGCTGACCCAGGAAAGGACGAGTTCTTGCTACCAGTCCCACAAGATCATGGGGAGCCATAGAGACTACCGGATTCTGAATGGAGTTTTCCGGTGTGTTCATATAGGCCCGTCCATTGGAAGCAATGCTTTCAGAGGATGCTTTGTTTAGCGTGACCCCCACGGCATTGGTATCATCAAAAGCCATGGTGTAGCCGTTGGCAAATGAGAAAGGTGAGGCGGGAGCGCCGCATGCATCGCAGACGATGGCGTCCTGACCGATTCCTTCGATATGGGTGGAGGGAAAGAGTTTACCGCAATTTGAACATTTCCCGGCAATATAGGGGTCACCCAGGTATCTGCCTTCGATAACATTATGAGGACCGGATGCGGTGGCTTTGGATGTGACTTTGACATCAATGATCTTGATGGCGATAGCATCCCCCGGTTCAGCACCCTCAACGAGAACGGGTTTGGTTACCTCGTGACCACCGCGGATAGCCGGTGTCAACAGAGGACCCCAACAGCCTGCGGCTGTATTGGCGACGATAAAACCACCATCCTTTACGGGTCCCAACATGGGGACTTCCGGTCCGAGAATACCGTTAGTGAATTCGTTTACATAGATTGTTTGTACTGCCATAACATACCTTCCTAGCATAAAAACAAACAATGAGTAACTTTACGCTTTCAGTATAAGTGAATCGGTATATATAAGCAAA
>JAGHUB010000211.1 GCA_018065025.1 Candidatus Equihabitans merdae | reverse complement strand
TACATCGGCACCCAGTTCTGGAACCAGGGCCGTACCCAGGAAATCAAAGAACGCGTCCTGCATCTGTAAAGCAGGAACATTTCCTGAGCCTGCTTCGCGACTCAAAAATCATATTTTGTGAATCATTCCCCATCAGTGACCATGCTGATGGGGGATTTTTTGTTGTATACCCCCGATCTGTGATCTGGTTATACAACAAAAGAATGCGGAAGTATTCTTTCTTGAAGTGTAAGCTTGACGATATACCTTGCCATATAATAGAATAAATGGCGGTAATGGACTTTGTCGTCCTGCGCAAACAGGACGGTTTGTGAAAGGAGAAATCACATGATTTATACAAAAGAAGTGCAGATGATGTGCCCCATTTCTAAGGGCGCTAAGCATGAACCTGCCCCCATTCCGGAAGAAGGTAAATGGGTACATTCCAAAAAGATCGAAGATATTTCCGGCTTTACACACGGTATCGGCTGGTGTGCTCCTCAGCAGGGCGCCTGCAAGCTGACTCTGAATGTTAAAGAAGGTATCATCGAAGAAGCTCTGGTTGAAACAATCGGTTGCTCAGGTATGACACATTCAGCCGCTATGGCCGCTGAAATCCTTCAGGGCAAGACTATTCTTGAAGCTCTGAATACTGACCTTGTCTGCGACGCTATCAACACAGCTATGCGTGAACTGTTCCTGCAGATCGTTTATGGTCGTACACAGTCTGCTTTCTCAGATGACGGTCTGGCTGTTGGTGCCGGTCTGGAAGACCTTGGTAAGGGCCTTCGTTCTCAGGTTGGTACAATGTATGCCACAAAGGAAAAAGGCGTTCGTTATCTGGAAATGGCTGAAGGCTATGTCACAGGTATTGCTCTTGACGAAAACAACGAAGTTGTCGGTTATAAGTTCGTATCTCTTGGTAAGATGACTGATTTCATCAAGAAGGGTGACGAACCCAACGTAGCATGGGAAAAGGCTTCCGGTTCTTACGGTCGCGTAAATCCCGAGCAGGGCGTTGTTAAGATCATCGATCCGAGAAAGGAGTAAATCATGGCCTTATTTGAATCATATGAGAGAAGAATTGACCAGATCAATGCTGTCCTTAACAAATACGGTATTGAATCTGTTGAAGAAGCCAGAAAGATCACAGAAGATGCCGGTCTCGACGTCTACAACATGATCAAGGGCATCCAGCCCATCTGCTTCGAAAATGCTTGCTGGGCCTACATCGTAGGTGCTGCTATCGCTATCAAGAAAGACTGTCGCAGAGCTGCTGATGCAGCCGCCGCTATCGGTGAAGGTCTGCAGTCCTTCTGTATCCCGGGTTCTGTTGCTGACCATCGTAAAGTAGGTCTTGGCCATGGTAACCTTGGTAAGATGCTTCTGGAAGAAGAAACAGAATGCTTCTGCTTCCTGGCCGGTCACGAATCCTTCGCTGCTGCTGAAGGCGCTATCGGTATCGCTACAAAGGCTAACAAAGTTCGTAAGAAACCCCTTAGAGTTATCCTGAACGGTCTTGGCAATGACGCCGCTCTGATCATTTCCCGTATCAACGGCTTCACATTTGTTGAAACCAAGTATGACTACAAGGCCGGTAAGGTCGAAGTTGTTTACGAAAAAGCTTATTCTGACGGCGTTCGCGCTTCAGTTCGCTGCTACGGCGCTGATGATGTTCAGGAAGGTGTTGCTATCATGCATATGGAAAACGTTGGTGTTTCCATCACAGGTAACTCCACTAACCCGACTCGTTTCCAGCATCCGGTAGCCGGTACTTACAAGAAAGAATGTATCGATCTTGGTAAGAAGTACTTCTCAGTTGCTTCAGGCGGCGGCACAGGCCGTACACTGCATCCGGATAACATGGCAGCCGGTCCGGCTTCCTATGGTATGACAGATACCCTTGGCCGTATGCACAGCGATGCTCAGTTCGCAGGTTCTTCATCCGTTCCGGCTCACGTAGAAATGATGGGTCTGATCGGTGCCGGTAACAACCCGATGGTCGGTATGACTGTTGCTGTTGCTGTTTCCGTAGAAGAAGCCGCTAAGGCTGGTAAGTTCTAATCTATTTGATTAAAACTTCATAAGAAAATAACAATCCCGCTGTTTGAGTTAACTCAGACAGCGGGATTTTCTGGATACTTAAGAAATCAGAGCAGGCTTTATTCAATCTATAAATGCTATTTCCCAAAAATGAAAAAAATTTGAAAATGGGAAATAGAATGATCGCAATGACGATATCTTGACTTTCGTGCTAATATAAAATATGATATTAGCACGAAAGTTGGTGATGAAATATGAAAAACCTTTTTGAATTAGTAGATGAATCCGGAATCATCCTTACTTCCAATGTGTTAAGGGAAGGGTTCACGAAGCCCGGCTTTTATAGGTTTATCAAAGATAATGGCTTTGAGCAGGTGGCGCATGGGGTATATGCATCACCGGAGGCCTGGGCGGATGAAGACTATATCCTCTCATTACGTTGTCCGCAGGCCGTGTTTTCTCATGATGAGGCATTATATCACTATGGTCTGGTGGACCATGAACCGCCGAGGAGAACTATCACGGTTTATACGGGGTACGGAACCGGCAGATTGGTAAAAGATGACATCCGCGTGTATACCGTGAAGAAAGAATTATTGGGTGTTGGCAAGATTACAGTTGCAACGACCTTTGGACATCAGATTCCGATGTACGATCTTGAACGTACGATTTGTGATCTTGTGCGGAACCGCAGCAGATTCGAAATACAGGATTATCAGACGGCAATGAAAACCTATGTTGCAAAGAAAGATAAAGATCTGAATCGTCTCATGAGATATGCGAAATTGTTTCGTGTAGACGGGATCATCCGGGAGTATATGGAGGTGATGCTGTAATGTCATTAACAGCAGAACAGGTTAAAGGCAGGATTAAAAGTCTGGCAAAGAAAAATGATGCAGATGCCAGAGTTCTGATTCGCATATACATGATGGAGCGATTTTTGGAGCGTGTTGCAGGCAGAAACCATGTAGACAATCGCATCTTTTTCAAGATCGGCAATGCCGTTAACGATCTGGGGCTGGTGCCTGAATCAGAATGTGTTATAGCTTTGGCCATGAGCTCATCCAGCAAAAATAGCTTCTTTGATCGGTTCGAGAAGCTTGAAGGCGCAGAACTTCAGAGAAAATAGACCAAATAGCTTAATTAAAAATTGTGATGTTTGTATAACATGCACTTTTGTTGCATAACCTGCAACGAAAGTGCATGTTTTGCGTTACACAGTAAAGATTTGCATATATAATCATTTAAGGGTAATTACGAACTTTCATGGAGGTAAAATATGATACAAAATGCTATAGAAATCATCGATACTGCCGAATTACTTTATGCAGCAGGTATGGATGTCTCAAATCTTGGTATTGAAGATCAGATTGATGCCGTATTTGATCTTACTGAAAAAGTTCTGAATGAGAAGGGTATGGACTTCCGTTCAGTGGTTGCCA
>JAGHUB010000197.1 GCA_018065025.1 Candidatus Equihabitans merdae | reverse complement strand
TCTTTATCCTTCATCGCTGCAGCCTGTGGCTGACAAGATGTAGATTGGATTCAGGGCTTTCATCAGATGATAACGTCCCAGCTTCTCAGCATGGCTTACCTGCATCTGAATGATATCTATTCCGGTAAAGGGCAATTCTTCCAGAAGTCTGGTGGCTTCTGCGATGGTTTCCACTGTGATGGCATTGATGACAATCCGAACCTTGGGATTCTTCTCCAATGCCAATCGCAGAACCGCTTCCATCTCGCCGCTGCTGCCTCCCACAAAGACATGGGTGGGAGCAGGCAGATCTTTAAGACTCTCAGGGGCAGCCCCTTCAACGATGTACATATTATCTGCAGCAAAATGTGCTTTGTTGGCCTTTAAAAGGGCGATGGCTGTCTCTTTCATTTCCACGGCGTACACTTCACCTTCCGGACACATAGCCGCTGCCTCAATGGAAACCGAACCACTGCCGGCTCCTACATCCCACACCACGGAGCGAGATGTCAGACGCATTTTGCAAAGAGAGACCATACGGATTTCTTCCTTGGTCATGGGCACCTTGTCCCGAAGGAAGGCTTCGTCGGGAATACCGGGGGTTACCATGTGTTCTCTTGCCCCTTCATGGTGAATCCAAAGCACATATAAACCGTCTTTTTCAAGAGCTTCAATGTCTTCAAATGAAGCCTCTTTGGCCTCTTCTTCCGGATAGGACAGCTGATAGCCATAATAGATGGTGATATCATGCAGTTCATTTTGCAGGACAGCTTCCTGCAGTTCTTGACATGAAACTTTTAAATCATCACAGCCGGACAGGATGATAAAGCAATCTTCGTAACGGCGCACCTGACTGATCAAGTGACAGGAACGACCGTGACGGCTCAATATCTTAACATTCTGATAAGGACGGCCGATCTTTGATGCGAAATAACTAAGGGATGAGATACCCGGTAAGATCTCTATGGAAATGTCCTGATTGCCCTTCTCTTCCAGATAGCGCTTCATGGTTGCGGCGCCGCTGAAGAAACCGGTATCTCCGGAAAATGCTGCCACAAAGATCTTGTCTTCTTCCATGGTCATCATGTGTTCCAGGATCTTGTCACTTTGATAGTAAGGCACCTTCATGGCGTCTGAAAAATCGATGGCTTCCAGAATACGTGATGCCCCATAGATGACATGGGCTTTGGTCAGGATATCCCGACAGCCCTGTGTCATGGAAGCATCAGAACCTGTGCCGATTCCCACAAGATATAATTTTCTTTTTATATCAGACTGTGTATTTATCTTCTCTGTCATTATTTCACCTGAAAACTGATAGTTTACTTTGTATGATTGACACTGCTTTCCGCTTATAAGCCCAGAAAAGCAAGTATCTCTTCTTCTGAATAAAGCTCTGTCATGTTGCGTTCCGGATTGCGGATCATCACAAGTCCGACGCCAAGAGAGGCTGCGGCAGAAACCTTAGCCTGCATGCCACCGATAGTGCCGGTCTCCTTGGTCAGAAGATAGGCCGCTTTGGTGGACCTTAACATAGCCACATTCATTTCTTCGGAAAATGGTCCCTGCATGGCGATGATCTGTGAAGGCTTTAAACCACACTCTTCACAAATAGTCAGGGATTCATGCATAGGCAGGACTCTGGCGATCAGCCTGGACTTATCTTGGATAATGTCTGTCAGAACAGGTAATTCTTTACTGCCTGTTGTCAGAAAGATAATACCTTCCTGCTCATTAAGATAAGTGGCTGCCTCCCGGACATTTTCCACAAAAACAGTGTCTGATGGCAGGTCCTGACAGGATGTCTGTCTGGCCAGACGCTTGTAGGTCAAGCCTGCTTTGTCGGCTGAAAGCCGGACACTTTCCGATACCTTGACGGCAAAGGGATGGGTGGCATCGATAACACAGAGGAAGTCTTCTGACTGCATCAATTC
>JAGHUB010000209.1 GCA_018065025.1 Candidatus Equihabitans merdae | reverse complement strand
GAACATACCGGCATAAGCAGGTGTCTGTGTGGGCAGGTCTGTTGCGGAACCGCCGCACAGTACCAGAACATCGATGTCATCCTTCTTGGAAGGCAGTTCGTCTACTGAATATACCGGAACGCCGGCAGTCTTAACATTAACAGAAGCCGGATCTCTTCTTGTGAAGACACCAACCAATGTCATATCTGCATTCTGAGCGATAGCGCTTTCAACGCCGCGAGCCAGGTTACCATAACCTAAGATACCGATTCTTGTCATTTCTGTATTTCCCTTTCTCTATTAAAATAAACATACGCTGTTATATTATACGCATTTCTCTTCAGCACCTGCGGAAATCACCACCTTTCCAACAGATGAAAAACACGTAGATTACGATACAACCATTTGATTGATTTGACAATATACCAGAATCCACGAATCGCGGACTCATGCATAAAAAAGGAGACTCGTAGCGTTAAAACCTACGAGCCCCTTTGCTCAACAATCAAATATTCTTTTGTACAGGAGATTCTTTTCTTGCTTCTTTAGAAAAGGCCTGAGATTCTGCCGTCAGCATCTACGTCGATGTTTTCAGCAGCCGGCTTCTTGGGAAGACCGGGCATGGTCATTATATCACCAGTCTGTGCCACAATAAAGCCTGCGCCGGCAGAAACCTTAAGATTCTTAACCGTGATCTTAAAGCCGCGAGGTGCACCAAGCTTTGTGGCATCATCAGCGAAACTGTACTGGGTCTTGGCCATGCAGATCGGCATCTTGTCATAGCCCAGCTCTTCGATCTGTTTCAGCTGCTTCTTGGCTTTGCCTGTCAGTGTGACGCCATCTGCATGATAGATACGGGAAGCGATAGCTGAAAGCTTGTCCATAACAGACATCTCTACATCGTAGCAATAAGACATCTCTGAGGGTTCTTCACACAAACGTACCACTTCTTCAGCCAGTGCCAAACCACCCTGGCCGCCTTTAGCCCATACTTCTGACAGAACAGCCTTGATACCGATACGTTCGCACTCTTCTGCAACAGTCTTAAGTTCAGCTTCTGTATCTGTGGGGAAGGCATTGATAGCTGCTACGCAGGGAAGACCAAAGACATTCTTGATGTTCTCTACATGCTGAAGCAGATTGGGCATACCCTTCTTCAGAGCTTCGATATTTTCATTGTTAAGGTCGGCCTTAGCCACACCACCGTGATACTTAAGAGCACGTACTGTAGCGACAATAACAACAGCATCGGGCTTAAGACCTGCCATACGGCACTTGATATCCAGGAACTTCTCAGCACCCAGATCAGCACCAAATCCGGCTTCTGTAACGGCATAATCGCCAAGCTTCAGAGCCATGCGTGTGGCAGTGACGGAGTTGCAGCCGTGAGCGATATTAGCAAAAGGACCACCATGGATGAAGGCAGGTGTGCCTTCCAGAGTCTGCACCAGATTGGGTTTCAGAGCATCCTTCAGAAGAGCTGCCATAGCGCCATCAGCCTTCAGATCATGGGCTGTTACCGGCTTGCCGTCAAAGGTATAGGCTACGATAACTTTGGACAGACGTTCCTTCAGATTGGCCATGTCTTTTGACAAGCAAAGCAGAGCCATAACTTCTGATGCGACAGTAATATCAAAACCATCTTCTCTGGGGCAGCCATTGATGCGGCCGCCAAGACCATCCACGATATTACGAAGCTGACGGTCATTCATGTCCACAGCACGCTTCCATGTGATGGAACGGCTGTCGATACCCAGGGCATTGCCCTGATGGATGTGGTTGTCCAACATAGATGCCAACAGATTGTTGGCGGCACCAATAGCATGGAAGTCACCTGTAAAATGAAGGTTGATATCTTCCATGGGAACTACCTGAGCGTAACCGCCGCCGGCAGCACCGCCCTTAACACCAAATACCGGGCCAAGTGAAGGCTCACGAAGGGCCACTACTGTTTTCTTTCCCAACTGTGAAAGAGCATCTGCCAGACCGATAGATGTGGTTGTCTTACCTTCACCGGCAGGTGTGGGGTTAATGGCTGTCACCAAGATCAGGTGGCCATTCTTCTCTTCTGCCTTATCCTTAAGGAGAGCATAGTCGACCTTGGCTTTCCAGCGGCCATACTGTTCTAAATACTTCTCATCGACGCCTGCTTTCTCAGCGATGGC
>JAGHUB010000124.1 GCA_018065025.1 Candidatus Equihabitans merdae | reverse complement strand
CCCATCACAAAGAAGTTACAGAGACTGATCAAGCAGGCCGGCATCGCTGATATTGATTTTGAAGGCAAGTTTGTTGCTATCAAGATGCATTTTGGTGAAATGGGCAACCTGTCTTATCTGCGTCCTAACTACGCCAAGGCTGTAGCTGACATCATCAAGGAACTGGGTGGTAAGCCCTTCCTGACAGACTGCAACACTCTGTATCCCGGTGCTCGTAAGAATGCTTTGGATCATCTGGATTGCGCCAATGAAAATGGTTTCAATACCGTTACTACCGGCTGTCAGATTATCATCGCTGATGGTCTGCGTGGTACCGACGAAATTGCTGTACCGGTTAAGAACGGGGAGTATGTTAAAGAAGCTCTTATCGGCAGTGCTCTTATGGAAGCAGATATCGTTGTTTCCCTGAGCCATTTCAAGGGTCATGAATGCACCGGTTTTGGCGGTGCCATCAAGAACCTTGGTATGGGTGGCGGCAGCCGTGCCGGCAAGATGCAGCAGCACAAAGCCGGCAAACCTCAGGTCGGCCAGAGAAAGTGCCGCGGTTGTCATCGCTGTGTTAAGCAGTGTGGTTCTGATGCCATCTATTTCAAAGAAGGCAAGGCCAATATCGATCCGGATAAGTGTAAGGGCTGCGGCCGTTGTATCGGCGCCTGCGGCTTCGATGCTATCTACAATAGGAATGATAACGCAAATGAAGCTCTGTGCTGCAAGATGGCTGAATACACACAGGCTATCTGCCAGGATCGTCCTAACTTCCATATCACTTTGATCAGAGATGTATCTCCCTTCTGCGATTGCCATGGTGCTAACGATACACCTATCCTGCCCAACATCGGTATGCTGGCATCTTTCGATCCCATTGCTCTGGATCAGGCCTGCGCCGACCTGTGCCTGGCATGCGAACCCATGCCCAACAGCCTGCTTTCAGACAACCTGGCCATGATGGCTCAGCCGCCCAAGAACGGTGACCACTTCGTCAACACCACACCGGATGTTAAATGGCGTGAGACACTGGAACACGGCGAGAAGATCGGCCTTGGTACTCGTGAATATGAACTGATCACAATGAAATAAGTTAAGCAATGCGCTAACAAAAGCCTCGGGGAAATCCTGAGGCTTTTCTTAAAAAAAGAGGAGAAGGATTTCTCCTTCTCCTCTTGGAAAGTCTTGATAAACAAGGTTTCGATTTACTTGAAGTATCTGTCAAGGAAGCCCTTAAGAGCTTTGCCGTGTCTTGCTTCGTCTCTTGCCATTTCGTGAACTGTGTCATGGATAGCATCCAGGCCGTTCTTCTTAGCGCAAGTAGCCAGATCTGTCTTGCCCTGAGTTGCGCCGAATTCGCAGTCAACTCTCCAAGCCAGGTTGTCTTTTGTTGTAGCCTTCATCTTGGGTTCAAGGTCTTCGCCCAGAAGTTCTGCGAACTTAGCAGCATGTTCAGCTTCTTCATAAACAGCCTTCTCCCAATACAGACCGATTTCCGGATAACCCTCGCGATGAGCGATTCTGGCCATGCACAGATACATACCGACTTCTGAACATTCACCCTGGAAGTTAGCCATCAGCTGTTCGAAGATGTATTTCTTATCTTCATCGGAGATATTAGCGTTGTTCTTGACTGTCTTAGCATAGACACCATATTCGTGTTCAGCTGCCAGAACCATTTCGCCTTCAACCTTGGTGAATTTTTCAGCGGGAACTTTGCACAGGGGGCATTTTTCCGGAGCGGAATCACCTTCATGAACATAACCACATACGCTGCAAACCCATTTTGCCATAATTGTTTTCTCCTTTTCTTAACTCAGTGTCATTTTCAAAATGACGTCTTAAACTTTATTTTTATCTGCTATATTAGCAAAAACTTACACTATGTAAAAATTGTTAAACCGCCGAAGATTAAATAAGTTAAATTATTTTATTCGGCTTTAATGCATTCATCACAGATGCCTGTGTATAGTGTCTGATGGCTCTCGATCCGACCGTTGAAGTTTTTAAAGGTCATCTCAAAGTCTTCGTGGAAAATGTCTGTCAGCTTTCCGCAGGACCGGCACCAGAAGTGGTCGTGGGGCTTGATGTTGCCATCGTAATGGGATTTATCGTCGCCACCGGTAAGCTTCAGGATCTCGCCGTTCTCGACCAGCAGGGCTAGATTGCGGTAGACAGTACCAAGAGAGATCTTTGGCTCCACTTCCCGCAGCTCCTGATAAAGAGTCTCAGCTGAGGGATGATCGGTACGATCTGCCAAGGCATTCAACAAGGCATCTCTCTGACGGCTGTGTTTTCTTACGGCCATGTATGTCCTCATTTCAATAATAGGAATCGTTACTGTTTCTTGTTGAAACTAATATACATTATCCGAAATACCTTGTCAACAACAAAATGATAATAATTACTATTTTTTGTTTTGCTGATCTTGCCTTGTTTTTTATTATTTGCTGAATGGTCCTGAGTGTTTCCAAGACACCTCCAAAGCATTTTCCAAACTCTTTCGACTTCTTGGAGTTTTTTCCAATCATTTCCCATATCTTTATCTGCCTTTTTACTTGTGTTTTATACATTGCCGAAAGATGTCAAAACGTGTAGAATAGGAAAAGATTGTGGGGGTTCTCGCCCATTTTCCAAAGAAGCTAGTAAAGGAGTTATAAACCTATGAAAAATAAAGGCAGATATTATATCACTACCGCTATCGCTTACGCCTCAGGTAAGCCCCATATCGGTAACTCTTATGAAATCGTGCTGGCAGATGCTATCGCTCGTTATAAGAGACTGGATGGCTACGATGTCTTCTTCCAGACAGGTACTGACGAACATGGTCAGAAGATCGAAGAGAAGGCCAAAGCTGCCGGTATGGAACCCAAGGAATTCGTTGATCAGACAGCCTGCGAAATCAAACGTCTGTAGGATCTGATGAACACTTCCTATGATAAGTTCATCCGTACAACCGATGACTATCATGAAGAACAGGTTAAGAAAATGTTCAAGAAGATGTACGACAAGGGCGACATCTACAAGGGACATTATGAAGGTTGGTATTGCACACCCTGCGAATCTTTCTTCACAGAATCTCAGCTTGTTGACGGCAAATGTCCGGACTGCGGCCGTCCCGTTACACAGGCCAAGGAAGAAGCTTATTTCTTCAAAATGAGCAAATACGCCGATCGTCTGATTGAGCACATCAACACTCATCCGGAATTCATTCAGCCCGTTTCCCGTAAGAACGAGATGATGAACAACTTCCTGCTGCCGGGTCTGCAGGATCTGTGCGTATCCAGAACATCTTTCAAATGGGGTATCCCGGTTGATTTCGATCCCAAGCACGTCGTCTATGTATGGCTGGATGCTCTGACCAACTACATCACAGGTATTGGTTATGATGCTGACGGCAATCACAGCGATCTGTATAAGAAGAACTGGCCTGCCGACCTGCACCTGATCGGTAAGGACATCATTCGTTTCCATACTATCTACTGGCCCATCTTCCTGATGTCTCTGGAAGAGCCCCTGCCCAAGCAGGTCTTCGGTCATCCCTGGCTGCTGCAGGCTGACGGCAAGATGAGTAAGTCTAAGGGTAATGTTATCTACGTTGACGATCTGGCTGACATCTTTGGTGTAGACGCTGTTCGTTATTTCGTTCTGCATGAAATGCCCTTTGAAAATGACGGCGTTATCTCATGGGAACTGATGGTTGAACGTATGAACGCTGACCTGGCCAATACTCTGGGTAACCTGGTCAACCGTACTATCGCCATGACCAACAAATATTTCGGCGGCGCTGTTAAGCGTACCGGTGACATGGGTGGTCAGGAAGACATCGATGCCGATCTGAAGGCTGTTGTCACAGCTTGTGTGGACAAGGTTGCTGCTAAGATGGATCAGCTTCGTGTAGCTGATGCTCTGACAGAGATCTTCAGTGTCTACAAACGCTGCAACAAGTACATCGACGAGACAGAACCCTGGAAACTGGCCAAGGACGAAAGCAAACAGGCTCGTCTTCAGGAAGTTCTCTACAACCTGCTGGAAGGTATCTCCACAGCCACATCTCTGCTGGAGCCCTTCATGCCGGAAACAGCTGAACGCGTCCGCTCTCAGATCAATTGTGGCGCCGTAGACTTCGAAGAATGCGGTAAATGGGGTCATTATCCGGAAGAAAACAAGGTGACAGACAAGCCCGAAATCCTCTTCATGAGAATGGATGTTAAGGAAGTTCTGGCCAAGGTTATGCCGGAAGAACCCAAGGAAGATAAGAAGGCTGCCAAGGCTGCTGAAAAGGCCGCCAAGAAAGAAGCCAAAGCTGCTGAAAAGGCTGAAAAGAAGGAAGCTGAACCCAAGGCTGAAATCGCTTTCGACGACTTCATGAAGTGTGAATTTGTTGTTGGTGAGATCCTTTCCTGCGAAGCTGTTGCCAAGTCCAAGAAGCTGCTTTGCTCACAGGTCAAGGTTGGCGAGAACGAAGTTCTCCAGATCTGCAGCGGTATCCGCAGCGCTTATTCACCGGAAGACATGGTTGGCCGCAAGGTTATGGTTCTGAAGAACCTGCCGCCTCGTAAGATGGCTGGTGTAGAATCTCAGGGCATGCTGCTTTGCGCTGAAGGTCCGGATGGCACACTGTCCCTGATGACAGTAGCTGAAGACGTACCGGCCGGTTCGGAGATCTGCTAAATGATATTTGACACACATGCTCATTACGATGATGAACAGTTTGATACAGACAGAGAGGCATTGCTTGCCTCTCTGTCTTTAAGTGCTAAAAAAGGCCCTTATGGTGTCGTCACTCACGTGTGTGATGCCACCGCTTCCGTGGAATCTCTTCACAAGGTTATGGATCTGGATAAGTCTTACGACAACATGTACTGCACCATCGGTATCCATCCCGATGAAGTAGGGGACATTACCGATGAGGTCTGGGAGGATATCCGCACCCTGGCCCGGGATCCCAAGTGCGTAGCCATCGGTGAGATCGGCCTGGATTATTACTGGGACAAAGAAGGTCACGACCTTCAGGAGAAATGGTTCCGTGCCCAGATCGAGCTTGCTCTGGAACTTGGCAAGCCCATCAATGTCCACAGCCGTGAAGCCTGCGAAGACACCATGCGGATCATTCGGGAGTATTATGGGAAAGGATGGAATAAAGATTTCCACCCCGGCATCATTCATTGCTTCTCTTACTCACCGGAGATCGCTGAACTCTATGTTCAGATGGGGTTTGCTATAGGCGTTGGCGGCGTAGTTACCTACAAGAACGGCCGCAAGCTGAAAGAAGTGGTTCAGCGCATTCCTCTGGAACACATCGTTCTGGAGACGGATTGCCCCTATCTGAGCCCCACACCCAATCGAGGCAAGCGTAATTCCTCATTGAA
>JAGHUB010000113.1 GCA_018065025.1 Candidatus Equihabitans merdae | reverse complement strand
CTACAGGTGGTGTTATGGAAGCAGCTCTGCGTTCTGCTTACTACCTGGTAAAGGGCGTCAATCCTCCTGCTGATGCTTTCAAGGCCGTCAGAAGTCAAGCTTTCCAGGCCAACGAAGGTATTCAGGAAGCCGAATTCTCCGTCGACGATATCACTCTCAGAGTAGCTGCTGTCAGTGGTCTGGGTAACACCAGAAAGCTTCTGGAAGCCATCGATAATGACGAACTTCATTATGATTTCGTTGAAGTCATGGCCTGTCCCGGCGGTTGTGTCGGCGGTGGCGGTCAGCCCATCCACGATGGCGAAGAGTGGGCCTTCAAACGTGGTCAGCAGCTCTACGACATCGATAAGAACAGCCCCATCCGTTTCTCACATGAGAACCCGGATGTACAGCAGATTTATAAGGAGTTCTTCGGTGAACCCTTATCCTATAAATCACACATGCTGCTTCATACCCACAATTAATCGTTGCTAAATGCCGATAAATAAGTGATCAATAACCTCTGTATCATAGAAATATGGTACAGAGGTTTTCTTAATATACCGCCGTGTGGCGGAGTGACATCAAAAGAATGCCGAATGCATTCTTACTTAAATCAAATAAATTAATTTTGTCATTTGTACCGACTTGCCATGGCTTATATGCATAATTTTTGGATAAAATGGAAAAGTTAATGCATATAAGCCATTTATTTGTGCATAAACATTGACTATTTAATCATATGATGGTATTTTTTTAGAGTTGTTATTGAAAGATATGATATCGTGCCGTTTTTATTTTCCGTCTGATGAAGAGGAGAGTTTGAAACGGCTTTAAGGAGGATATTTTTATGAAATATGGTTGCCAGTCTATGATCGGTAAGATCGATTCCATCATGATCAAGCGTCCCCAGCAGGCTTTCATCAGCCAGGAAAACCTGAATAACACATGGGAAGAATTCAAATACTTTGGCTGCCCGGATTATGAAACTGTTCTGAAAGAGTACGAAGTTTTCGAAAAGCTCATCACAGATAATGTTGAAAATGTTTATTATCTGCCGGAAGATGACCGCACAGGTCTGGATTCCATCTATACACATGACTCACTGAAGATCACCAAAGCAGGTGCTATCTACTTCCCCATGGGCAAGCAGCTTAGAAGCAAAGAGAAATTTGCTACACGTGCTTTCCTGGAATCCATCGGCGTTCCTACACTTGGTGAGATCGAAGCTCCCGGTAAGATGGAAGGCGGCGATGTTCTGTGGATCGACGAAAAGACAGTTGCCATCGGCCGTGGTTACAGAACAAACGATGAAGGTATCCGCCAGTTCAAAGAACTGACCAAGGATGTTGTTGATGAATACATCATCATCCCCATGCCTCACGGTGACGGCGTTGATGCCTGCCTGCATCTCATGAGCATCATCAGCTTCATCGCCACAGATAAGGCTGTTGTTTATTCCAAGTACATGCCGGTATTCTTCCGTGAATACCTCATCGAAAAGGGCATTCAGCTCATTGAATGCAACGACAAAGAATACGATTACCTTGGCACAAACGTCCTGGCTCTTGAACCGGGTAAATGCATCGCTCTGGCCGGTAATGATGAAATCATCGGCAAGATGCGTGATGCAGGTGTCGAAGTTATGACATATGAAGGTCATGAAGTCTCCTTCAAGGGTACAGGCGGTCCCACATGCCTGACATGCCCCATCACAAGACTTTAATAGAAAAAATGCCGGCATTCGCCCAAGGCATATGAAGAGGTTAATGTGATTCCTAAAGCAGAAGATATCAAGAAAATCTTATATGGTTATATCGCCTGCGACAGTATCAGCAGCACAGAGAAAGAGCAGAAGGCCGAGAATTATTTCCTGGATTTCTTTAAGGATCAGCCTTATTTCAAAGCTCATCCCGATCACTTTGGTGCCGAACCTATTCACGATGATCCCTGTGGCCGCAGTACCGTATGGGCTATGGTCAAAGGTACCGGCAAGGATGCTGTGGTTTGTATCCACCATCACGATGTTGTTACCGTTGAAGACTTTAAGAGTCTGAAGGACCTGGCTTTCTCGCCGGATGAATTGGAAGAAGCTTTGGCTGAAATCTCAGACAGCTTTTCTGATGAAGCCCGTGAAGATTATGAAAGCGGCGGTTGGATCTTCGGTCGTGGCGGCTGCGATATGAAGGGCGGCGGTTCCATTCAGATGGCCTTGCTTAGTGAGTATGGTCGTCAGATTATGGAGGATCCGGCTTCATTCAAGGGTCATGTTATCATCTTAAGTGTCCCGGATGAAGAAAACCTGTCCGCAGGTATGCTGACAGGCATCAAGGTTCTGAAGCGGTTGAAAGAGAAATACGATCTCAATTATCGTCTCATGATCAATTCAGAACCGCACCAGAGAAAAGAAAAGAACACAGGTATCTTTTCCTTTGGTTCTATCGGCAAGATCATGCCTTATGTTTATGTCAGAGGTTGTCTGGCACATGCAGGTAAGGTTTTTGAAGGTCTTAATCCTGCCCATGTTATGGCTGGTATAGTCCGCAAGACAGAAGTCAATATGGACTTCTCAGATATCATTGGTAATGAAGCGGCTCCCCCGCCTACCTGGCTGTATCTGAGAGAAAACAAGGAGAACTACGACGTCTCTATGCCCCTGACTATTAACGGTTGTCTGAGTGTTCTGACACTGAACAGTCAACCCAGAGATGTCCTTTATAAACTCAAAGATGTCTGCATCGAAGCCTTTGATGAAGTCATCGAAGACATGAATCGTCAGTATGCACGCTTCATGGAAGCCACTCATCGAGAGCCTCATAAGCTTCCCTGGAAGACTCACGTGGTGCTCTTTGGTGATCTGATCAAAGAAGCTCGCCGGGATTATCCGGACACCTTTGACCAGGCTTATAAAGAAGAGTTGATTCGCCTTAAAGCATCTATTCGCGCCGGTGAAGAATCTACTATCATGGCAAACTTCAAGCTGGTAGATTTTGTCTACGATTACATCAACGACTTGTCACCCCGTGTGGTTGTGGGCCTGATGCCTCCCTATTATCCCAATGTTTACAACGGGTTAAATGAGCAGGAAGAGAAGGTTCAGGGTCTGTATGAATACCTTCGTGATTTCACTGAAGAAACATTTGGACAGACCTATGTATCGGAAGCCTATTACACAGGCATCTCCGATCTTAGCTATTCTTACATGAAAAATGCAGATCAGGTAGAAGCTATCCTGGATCACAGCATGGCATTCTTCGGGGATATCTACCACATCCCCCTGAAAGACATTGAGGCGGTGTCTATGCCTTGTGTCAATGTGGGACCGTGGGGTAAGGATTTCCACAAACTGACGGAGCGCGTCTATAAAGAAGACATGTATGAAAGAACACCTGTCATTCTCAATGAGACCATTCGTTACATGCTGAATGATTGATACTGTACTCCCAATCCATGAGTGAGGGTTCATGGTTATTGGATACAGATATTGATATTAAGTAACTTTCTGATACTGTCATTTATGTGCAGTATCGGATCAATGCTCTAGAGGGTTATATGAGGAGATATTTATTATGAGTATTGAAGATT
>JAGHUB010000173.1 GCA_018065025.1 Candidatus Equihabitans merdae | reverse complement strand
ATTATCAGGAATGGGGCAAAGATGCCGTAGAAATGAAGCCCGGTGACTGCATCAACATTCCTGCAGGCGTCAAGCACTGGCATGGCGCCGCACCGGATTCCTGGTTCTCACACCTTGCCGTGGAAGTTCCGGGAGAGAATGGTTCCAACGAATGGTTGGAAGCTGTCACAGATGAACAGTATGGTCTGTTGAAATAAATCGGATTGCATAAAAAATATAAGAGGATAAAAAAATATGATGAAAATAAGAAAGCCGGGTACCGGCGGTAACCATTATGTTCCCTATGAAGAACGCAAGGGCGGAAAATCTGTCGTCTATTTTACACGTGATCTGTCCCCTGAAGGACTGAAGAAGATCTATGACCGTGTATCAGAAGGTATTCAGGGCAAGGTGGCAATCAAGCTTCACACAGGTGAGGCAGAAGGTCCCAATATTATTCCTCGTCCCTGGGTTAAGGAATTGTATACCGACAAACTCCCTGAGGCAGCCATTATTGAGACAAATACTTACTACGAAGGCAGCAGATATACAACTGATGCACACAGAAAAACACTGGAAATCAACGGCTGGAATTTCTGCCCGGTAGATATTACTGATGAAAATGGTGTAGCAGCCCTGCCTGTCAAAGACGGTAAATGGTTTGAGGAAATGCATGTAGGTCAGAACATGCTGAATTATGATTCTCTGCTGGCTCTTACTCATTTCAAAGGCCACACCAAGGGTGGCTTCGGTGGTTCCAATAAGAACATCGGTATCGGCTGTGCCGATGGCAGAATCGGTAAGGCAGAGATTCATACCACACCTGGTTCTGACGATATGTGGGATATCGGTGAAGAAGAATTCATGGAACGCATGACAGAGTCCACCAAGGCAACTATCGACCATTTTGCAGGTCATGTTTCCTTTGTAAATGTTATGAGAAATATGTCTGTCTCCTGTGACTGCGAAGGCTGCGAAGCTGAACCGGTCGTGACACCGGACGTAGGTATTCTGGCATCTCTGGACATTCTTGCAGTGGATAATGCCTGCATTGATATCATTTACAACCTGCCCAGCGGCGGCGGTAAAGCCATGATCGAGCGCGTTGAAACCAGACACGGTCTGAGACAGCTTTCCTACATGAAGGAACTGGGCATGGGTAATGATCTCTGCACACTGATCGACATTGACCATGATGATGCCGAAATCACAGTTCAGGAAGCCGTGAAGGATATCGCTCCTGAGTGGAATCCGGATGCCTACAACACCTTCCCCGGAAGAAATAAGATTCGAATGAAATAAAAACGTCAAACTCCAAGAATGCATCCATAAAATGTCTGCAATCATAAGGAGAAGAGACAAAACAATAAAGTGAGGCGATATTAAATGAAAAAGATAGGGGCACTTCTGATTTGCTCAGTCTTACTCTTTAGTATGACGGGGTGTGGAAGCGCTGCTTCCAAGGAAAGCTCAGATAGTGATACTTCAGAGCAGGCCATTGAAAGCATTGCTGAATCCGGTAGTGAGATGGTGGAATCTGCGGAAGACGATAATGACCTTGCTGAATCCACAGAACAAGATGTCGAAGAAAAGACGGCAGTGGTTTGTTTCTCAGCAACCGGAAACACCATGGCCATTGCTGAAATGATTGCTGATGAGACGGATGCAGATCTGTTCGAAATTATTCCTGCAGAAAAATATACAGATGAAGATCTGAACTACAGCGATGACGAATGCAGAGCCAATAAGGAGCAGAATGATCCTGATGCAAGACCAGAGATAGAAAATGACTTAAGTGCAGTCGAAGAATACAGCACCATTTATCTAGGATATCCGATCTGGTGGGGTACAAATCCTCGTATCATTCAGACCTTTCTTGATATTTATGACCTCTCAGATGCAGTCATTTATACCTTCTGTACATCAGGAGGAAGCGGCATCGAAAAGAGCATCTCTGACCTCCAGACTTTGTATCCTGATCTGCAAATCGTAACAGGCAAACGCCTGAATAATGCGTCGGAAAATGAAATAAAAGAATGGGTGAATAGTCTGTCAGATTAATCCTGTTTATGGTAATGCAGATCCACTGTCATGCCGGCGGTAAATATTGAGAAGAAAATAGGCAAATGGAAAATCTTGTTATATACATCCACGGCCAGGGCGGCAATATAGAAGAAGCAAAGCATTACGAAGCACTCTTTCCAGACAGTGATGTCATCGGCTTTGATTATCAGTCAGAATTCCCCTGGGATGCCAAAAAAGAATTCGCAGAGTTCTTTGACAAAGTCTGCAGCGGCTACAAATCAGTTACCCTTGTGGCCAATAGCCTGGGGGCCTTTCTTGCCATGAGTTCCCTGGCAGAAAAGAAGATAGACAAAGCCTACTTCATCTCACCTGTGGTGGATATGCAGAAGCTTATCTTGGACATGATGACCTGGGCCAATGTCAGTGAAGACCAGCTGCGGGAAAAGGGCATCATAGACACAGCCTTTGGTCAGCAGCTGTCCTGGAAATACCTGACCTATGTCAGAAATAATCCCATTACTTGGAGAATTCCAACAGCCATCCTGTATGGAGATAAAGATAATCTCACCTCCCTGGAAACCATCAGCAACTTCGCAGACCAAACAGGCGCAAGCCTCACCGTGATGAAAGACGGAGAACACTGGTTCCACACAGAAGAGCAGATGGCATTTCTGGATCAGTGGATTAGGGATTTGAAGTGAAATAACTAAATAGAAAATATAAAGAAGCGTCTACAAACACTAAGAGAAAGTGGAAGTAGGCGCTTCTTCTTATCTACGTCATCATTGATTTAATTACATCATTTGTTGTAAAATGAGTATATTGAAATCCGTATGAGGTATTGGATGAGAACGATTGATTACAAAAAAGAATATGAGAAATTGCTGACGCCTGAGATAGTGGCGTTACTATCTCAGATACATGAACACAAGGGCCGGCAGAACCTGTTTATTGATGCGTATAGAGATGCTCTGACAGATTTGCTGGAAATTGCCAAAATTCAGAGTACTGAAGCATCAAACCGCATTGAAGGTATTATCACGACAGATGATCGTCTGAAGAAGATCGTCCGTGACAAGACCATGCCAAAGAACAGGAGTGAGCGAGAGATCGCCGGCTATAGAGATGTGCTGGGTACAATTCATGATAGCTATGATTACATCCCTGTCAAACCGGGAATGATCCTGCAGCTTCATCGTGATCTGTATAAATACAGTGGCAGTGCAATCGGTGGTAGTTTTAAGAATTCGGATAATGTTATCGCTGAAGAACTTCCGGATGGAACTAAGCGAGCTCGCTTTATTCCTGTTCCTGCTTGGGAAACGTCGGATGCTGTAACAAGCATCTGTGATGCATTAAATGAATCTTTGGGAAATGAAGAACTGGATCCGTTGTTGCTGATTCCCATGTTCATCCTCGATTTTTTGTGTATTCATCCATTCAATGACGGAAATGGGCGTATGAGCCGAATACTAACGCTCTTATTGTTGTATCGTTCCGGTTATCTAGTTGGAAAATACATATCAATTGAGAAGCTTATTGCCGATAGAAGAGAAAACTATTACGAAGCTCTTCAAAATAGTTCCGCTCATTGGCATGAAGGTGCAAATAGTTATTATCCCTTTGTTAGATATATGCTCGAAATCATATTGGCAGCATATCGTGATTTTTCATCCCGAGTGGAGTTATTGGCCACGAAGGGAGTATCTAAACCTGATCGCGTAAGAGAAGTCATTCACTATACAACAGGTAAGATTACAAAAGCACAAATTATGGAGAAGTGTCCTGATATCAGCCATATTACCGTCCAAAGAGCATTGACGGACATGATGAACAACAATGAAATCATAAAAATAGGCGGAGGTAGATATACC
>JAGHUB010000079.1 GCA_018065025.1 Candidatus Equihabitans merdae | reverse complement strand
GAGCATCCTGACCCAGACGAGCGGTGGCCTTGGCTACTTCACGCACCACACCATTATGGAAGAGGTACATACCGCACTGAGCGGCATCATTTTTTGATTTGGCTTCTTTGATCCAGGCATCCATAGAAGGTGCCTGAGCACTTGTTTCGGGATAGAGCATTTTATTATGTCCTTTCACTATATTGCGAAAAATTCAATCATAGCCTTTATGGCTGCCCCCATGGTGGCGTAATCCTGGAAGCGATGATCCGCCTTGTCGTAGGGAATGAATTCGATGATGTTATCATCAGCGAATTTCTCAACCACTTCAAAGGGAATGACCTCGTCTTTTCTTCCCTGAAGAATCAAGAGGTCCTCGGCAAAGTCAATAAAGTCATATTGCTGAATGTCATTATTTTTCACATCATCCAGGAACTGCTGATTAACATTGATCTTACGATCGAAGCCAACACCGATATCTTTACCCTTATCCAGGGCTTTGATTTCAGCCGGCGTCATGATGCGATCTGTCATGGATTCATACATGTTGATGGCCGGGGAGCGTAAAGCCATTTTCCGGAAAGGAGAACCATTTTCATGGATATAGGTGAGGCTCATGTAAGCGCCAAAACTGACGGCATAGAGGCAGATGTCCTCCACTCCCAGATCTTCCCGAATATGGTTCAACACTAGACGGAGGTAGGTCCGGCAATCATCCATGGTGATGCGGCGTTTCACATCGTCCCCATGATTGGGCCAGTTGAAGACCAACACCGCCACATCTTTATACTTGGACATGACCGTCTCAGCAAAACGCTCCGCCGCTTTATTATCTTTATGGCCGCCGAAACCGGTGGCAAACAGCACCACATGAGCTATGTTCCGCACGCTGTTGCAATACAACTTGCAGCGGATACTATGGCCCTCTGCGTTTACATCAAAATACTTAGTTATCATCGTTCAAACCTGTTTCCATTCTAAAACTATCCTTTTTGAACCGGAATAAATTCAAGTTTTAACCGCATACCCATACCTGCCGCAAGACGCTTCACCATTGCCAAACTTGGATTTCTTGTTCCATTTTCTATGCGACTGATATCAGCCTGAGTAATGCCGGTTGCTTCTGACAAGTCCTTCTGTGTCATGTTCCGACTCTTTCTCGCGTCAATCATAGCCTGGATGATATCATACTCCGGCTGAAGTTCATCATATGCAGCTTTAACTTCCGGATTTTCCAA
>JAGHUB010000274.1 GCA_018065025.1 Candidatus Equihabitans merdae | reverse complement strand
GTCCTACCATGATCTTCATCAATTTCTTCATCTTGGT
The DNA here is from genome assembly GCA_018065025.1 of Candidatus Equihabitans merdae. GTDB lineage: Bacteria > Bacillota > Clostridia > Lachnospirales > Lachnospiraceae > Chordicoccus > Chordicoccus merdae. The sequence continues at coordinate 5,696 of JAGHUB010000274.1, read as the reverse complement.
CACCTCTCTTTATAAGCGCTGCATCAGCTTCTCATAGAAGACCAGCATCTTCTTCCACTCATCTACACGAATCTGTTCATCGATACCATGAACACTGGCTCTCTGATGCTTATCCATCACAGCCGGTGTGAATTTGTAGACGCAATCACATATAGTATGGAAATGTCTGGAGTCTGTGGCCCCATTCATGGTATAGGGCACACACAAGTCACCGGGCCAGACCTGACTGACCAGTTCCTCAATCATTTCCCAACAAGGACCTTCGGAACGGGAAATGGGTGAAGGGTTGCTGCCATTGATGATCTCCAATGACATATCCGGATCGTTGATGATCTGCTTCAGTCGGGCCATCATGTCTGTCATGTTGTCCTTGCCAAGGAGACGGACATTGAGGCCGGCGCTGACTTCACCGGGCAGGATGGGATAGGAATCTGCCCCCTTAAGCATGGTGGCTACGGCAGTGGAACGGACCATAGCATTGAAGGTGCCGCCCATGCGGCCTGCCAGCCAGATAACAGGTAATTTCAGCAAGCGAATAGAACGGAATGCCAGACCTACCGGACCGCCCTTGGCCTTGCCGATGTACTTGAACATGGCCTCTGTAGCCGGTGTGATCTGTCCGGGAAATGGATGCTTTTCTATGGCGGTGATGGCCTTGGCCAGTCGCCCTGTGACGGTCTTTTTAGGCGGTACAGATGCATGGCCGGCCTTGCCTCGAATGGTAAGCTTCATGTTGACCAGGCCCTTCTCAGCCACGCCGATCATAGCGGTTTCCACAGCCATGCCGGGAACGCCTTCAGGAATGACAGCGCCGCCCTCATCCAGCACCATGTAGGGGCGAATGCCCTGCTCTTCCAGATAGAGGGCGATCTCGTGAGCGGACTCGCCTTCTACTTCCTCTTCTCCGGAAAATGCCAGATAGACGTCATTTTTGAAGTTGCCGTCATTTGCCAGGAAATCGTCAACGCTTTCCATAACGGCACAGAAGGAACACTTGGTATCCAGTGTGCCACGGCCATAAATGAACTCATCATCCATAATGCCGCCGAAGGGATCCACCTTCCAATCTGCTGCATCTGCTGATACCACATCGTAATGGGCCATCAGCACGCAGGAACGGCTGCTGTCCTGTCCCTTAATATGGAACAGGAGACCACGGCGGCCAATGCGCTTAAAGTCCGCCTTTTCATAGATATGCGGATAGGTTTTCTCAAGATAGTCATAAAACATAGTGAAGACGGCTTCGTTCTCCTCACCTGCCTCAAAAGAGGAAATGGTGGGAATCCGAATCATCTCACACAAATGCTGACAAGCTAGATCTTTATTCATCTCACTCACTTTCCGGGAGTGAACCTCCCCCTATTAATTCACAGTTTGAGTCACTCCCCAGTCACTCAAACTCCATATATTAACCTGCCCTTTTTCAGGACAGTTTGTTTCCTGATATAAGCAGCATGCATTTGATCACTGCTGCAACACTTCGCCAACTGCAAATCTTTCGACTCAAGATCTCAATAGTCTTTATTTCCCATCCCAGAATTTATACTCACTTGGCTGGTCAATCTTCTCCAACATCTCTTTGGAAATATATGCAGCCATATCTTCCGGCAGGGCACTGCGCAGATGTATCTCTTCTCCGGTAAATGGTTTCCGGAAATGAACTTCATGGCAATGCAGGGCGGCACGGCGTATGCCTTCCTGACCGGCCAATGCACTGTGGGCCGCCGTCAAGGAGTCCACATCATTTTCCGCGTCTCCATAGAGCAAGTCACCCAGCAGAGGATGACCGTCATTGGCAAAGTGTACCCTTATCTGGTGGGTCCGACCGGTAGTGATCTTCACCCTGGCCAGTCCGCAGGTAGGACCATTTTCCAGAATCTCATAAAAGGTGTGGGCCTCGTCGCCGTCCGGCCTTACCATCCGCTTCAGCTTCACTTCCGGGACCCGACCGATGGGGCCGTCAAAACGACCTGAGGGGGTGGAAATATTTCCCGAAAATAAGGCTAAATAGGTCTTGCCGTAAAGACCCTTTTCATGCTGCTGATTCAGCAGATAAACCGCTGAACGTGTCTTGCCATAGAGGATGACACCGGAAGTTTCCATGTCCAGACGGCCGATGGTACGAATGTCATGAGGTTCACCCTTGGCCTCATAATAAGCGGCGATGTAGTTGCCCAGAGAATCACGATAATGCCCGTGAGAAGGATGCACCACGATGCCGGCCGGCTTGTCTACTGCGATCAGATCATCGTCTTCGTAGAGAATGGTCAGGGGACCGGGAGTAGGCACGATGCGGCCATTTGGCTGGTCTTCGATGCGGATCCGAACCTGGTCGCCACAGGCAACCTGGGTGTTAACAAAAACCCGCTGCCCGTTAAGACAGATGCCATCCTGCCGATATTTGGCACGGCTGATATCATGATCCACCAGCCCGAATTGCTCCTTCACGATCTGGCGGATATTTTTTCCTTCATCCTCTATCGGTACTTGATAGAGAAGTTCCCTAACTTTCATACAAGCCTTCCTCTGTGCTCATTGAGGGTGCCGTCACCCAAATATATCTTACTGGAAAACCCCTTTTTAATCAAATCGTTCCTGGCTTGAGAGGGCTCGCTGAGTGAGGCAAACGACAGCTTGAGAGGGCTTCCTCGGTGAGGCAAGCGACAGCTTGACTTGATGACATTATCTCAGATGCAAAGTACATTAATCTGCACAACCATACAGAAGAAAACTATCTTACTTACAGGCCTGTCGCCCGCCTTCCTGCCCGCAGCCAGAGTTTTTGACTGTGGTGAATACCTTTTGGCCCTATATACCCAAAAGCTTGTTCATTCAAGCTTGCTTCCGTGTTGGCAGTCAGAGATTTTGGCTCTGGCGAACACCATTTTGCTCTATATACCCAAAAGCTTGTCCATTCAAGCTTATATACATGCCCACCATCTGAAGTTTTGGCTCTGGCGAATACCTTTTGGCTCTATATACCCAAAAACTTGTCCATTCAAGCTTATATACATGCCCACCATCTGAAGTTTTGGCTGTGGTGAATACCTTTTGGCTCTATGTACCCAAGAACTTGCATATTCAAGCTCGTCTTCATGTCCTCAGCCAGAGATTTTGGCTCTGGCGAACACCATTTGGTCATATATACCCAAAAGGTTCAAAAGTAGCCTGACATATTCCGTGAAATAATGAACTTTCCTTGAATTATATTCACGCAAGGGGCGGCATCTGTTATGCTCTAGGCAATGACGAATTAGCAATTTCAGGAGGTAGACTTACTATGGCCAATATGATGGATTATCTGCGTTGGAGAGGGGATCTTTCTTTTACACGTGATCCTTTTAATGAAGTGGATAACTTGATCTTGTCTCACTTGTCTTATGTCCTGTTTAAAAGAGAAGTCCCGGGCATCGGCAATGAGCCTCGCCCTCTTTATGACGTGTCGAAACGCTTCTTCATGAGACATACAGAAGAAGAATTAAAACGCTCTATTACCTTTACAAAAGATGCGCCTTTCCTGATGCAGGAAATGGCCAAAACCGTGCGTTTCGGAGACTTGCTTGTAGGCAATTTTGTGGATGATGTGGACGAAGCCAACACCAAGCAGTTCTCAGCATTAACCATTGGCTTGCCTGACGGCAGCACCTATGTTTCCTATCGAGGCACCGATGATAACCTGGTGTCCTGGAAAGAAGATATGAATCTTGGTATGGGTGTGGTGCCTTCAGAACAGGATGCCGTGTCCTATCTCAACAAGATCGGCGAGATCACAGAAGGTCCCCTCTACATCGGTGGCCATTCCAAAGGCGGCAACCTGGCAGTCTATGCCGCAGCTTATGCTTCAGATGAAGTGAAAAATCGCATTGTTACCATTTTCAGTAATGATGGTCCCGGTTTCCTACAGGAGATCAACAGTTCAGCCTCATTTGTCAGCATCAAAAATAAGGTTAAGCGCTACCTGCCCTCAGGTTCTGTCATCGGCATGATTCTGAAACACAGTGCCCCGCCTATTTTCCTGAAGAGCAGCAATAAAGGCCTGATGGAACACGACGGTTTCTCCTGGCAGGTGGAAGGCACTCACTTTGTCTATGCCGACGGCCCGGAAAATATCTCAGAGACCTTTAACAAATCCCTGCAGTCCTGGCTGGACAGTGTGGATGACAAGCAGAAAGCTGCTTTCATCGATGAAATCTTCTCACTGGCTTCAGCCGGTGGTGCCAAGACCCTCACCGACCTGCAGGAAAATAAATTCAAGACCCTCTTTAATATCGCCAAAGATGCCGATGAGATCTCCGACGAATCCCGCAATCTGATGAAAGACTTCTTCCACACAGTTATCCAGGACTTTGAAGAAACCCTGCCCCTCCACAACACCCTAACTAAACTGGGAGAAGACGCCAAGGCAGCACAGCATCTCATCAAAGAAAAAGCGGAGGAGATCTTCAGCTCCCGTGGGGAGTAAGATTATTATCTTGCGTTGGAGTGGCCTTGCATCTGAGAAAACCAGCAAGCTTGAATTAACTTATTTTGGGTATATAGCGCCAAACAGTGGTTGCCAGAGCCATACTCTGAGGTGGCGGTCTTGAAAGCTTGCCTAAACAAACTTGCTTCTGGGTATATAGCACCAAAACATACTCCCCAGAGCAATAATCTCATGCGACTCACTTAAAAGCTTGCTTGGTGGAGCTTGCTTTTGGGTATATACAGAAAAACCGTACTCACCGCAGCCATAAATTGATGTGGCAGCCATAAAAGCTTGCCTGAACAAACTTGCTTCTGGGTATATAGAGAAAAAGTGCTGAGTTCATATCCAACGAACTCAGCACTTTCTTTATGTTACTTATTAATTGAGCGCCTTCCTTCCAGAATCTATGCTTCTTGGAATTCTCGCTTCCTCAGCCAGTGCCTTAACCAACCAATCCTGTGATAACAGCATCGGACAGTCTGGCTGTTCCGCCCATGACGTAAACATGGTCAAGTGTCTTGCTGTGGATGTACTGGCCAACTACATTCAGGTCATCCGGAGAATCAGCTACCAGGATTACCGGAGCATGAACGGCATTGGCTACGGGGCCGCCGCTAAGGCCATCCGGGAAGTCCCAGGCATAGGCGAAGGTTACTTCGTGAGTATCACCGAAGAAGTAATCTGCCACCAGGGTACTTGTTTCGCAGCGAGTACCACCGGCCAGGCGACAAACTCTGTTAGCGTCACCACCAGCATAGCTGTTGGTCAATTCGCCTTCAATACCGGAGGAAACAGCGCCTTGGCCACCAAGTACAACGAATTCATTGAATTCATGGTTGGGAAGCCAATCTCTCTGCTCAGTCATCAGGGCTGAAGCAGGGCCGTCTACCATCAGGATGGGAGCGCCTGTAGATGAAGCTGCCAGGCTATCTGCATAGTTGTTACCATTTACCACAAGCAGTGTATCCTGACCATCAACGCCAGCTCCGTCCAATACTTTGATATTGGTTTCATAACGAGTGTTGCCGGCCAGTCTGCGAACATTCATACCTGCTGAAGCAAGAACATTTTCAATGCTTGAAGGCACAGCTGCGGGACCGCCCAGGATATAGACTGTGGCACCGCCATTACTGTTGTTGATAACGTAATTGGCTGTAAGCATGATATCGCCGGCATCAACCAGAAGCATGGGAGCTTCTTTTACAGCTGCCAGATAAGATCCGCCAAGGGC
>JAGHUB010000258.1 GCA_018065025.1 Candidatus Equihabitans merdae | reverse complement strand
GGCGAATTGATCCTTACCGGTCAGCTTGGCGACGTCATGAAAGAATCCGCCATGGCCGGCCTCAGCTGGATCCGTTCCCAGTCCAAGGCCTACAACATCGACAATGAAGTCTTTGAAAACAGTGATATTCATGTCCATGTGCCGGAAGGCGCCGTTCCCAAGGATGGTCCCTCTGCAGGTATCACCATGGCAACAGCTCTTCTGTCTGCCCTGACAGACAAGCCGGTCAAAGCCTCTGTAGCCATGACCGGTGAGATCACTCTGCGTGGTCGTGTCCTGCCCATCGGCGGCCTGAAAGAAAAACTTCTGGCAGCCAACAAGGCCGGCATTAAGACCGTCCTGATTCCCGAAAAGAATAAGAATGACCTGTCCGAGATCAGTGAAGAGATTCTTGGTGGCCTCACCATCATCCCGGTCTCCGATATGAAGCAGGTCCTGAAAGAAGCATTTGCCTAATGAAGATTCGTTCTGTTGATCTGGAAAAAGTCATCGGTGTTACCAGCCAGGTGCCTTCTATGAACCGCATGGAAGCCGCATTTGCCGGCAAATCAAATGTGGGAAAATCTTCCCTCATCAATGCACTGATGAACCGTAAAGGTTTTGCCCGCGTCTCCGAAAGACCGGGTAAGACCCAGACCATAAATTATTATCGTATCAATAAAGATACCAACGAGCCCGGTTTTGCGCCGGACTGCTATCTGGTGGACCTGCCCGGCTATGGCTATGCCAAGACATCTCTGGAAGAGAAGGCCAAGTGGGGGAAAATGATCGAAGGTTATCTGCACAGCTCTGCCATGTTGGAGAAGGTTTTCCTTCTGGTAGATATTCGTCATGAGCCTTCAGAAAATGACGTGATGATGTATAAGTGGATCGTGGAAAATGAAAAAGAACCCATCATCATTGCCACCAAGAAAGATAAGATCAAACGCTCACAGGTCAATAAGAATCTGAGCATTATCCGCAAGACTCTTAACCTGTCAGCTGACGTCACCATGATCCCATTTTCCGCTCAGACCAAGGAAGGTCTGGAAGAAATCTGGAAGGTAATCGCATCTAAATGAGTATTATCAAAGCCCTGAAGATGGGCCACGACTATCTTAAATACACCGGGGACAACACAGAACCTGAGAAAGAATGCGCTATCGAATGTCTGGATATGGACATCGAAGAGGGCGAATTTGTCGCTATCCTTGGACACAACGGTTCCGGCAAATCCACCCTGGCTAAGCATTTCAATGCCCTGCTGCTGCCTAGCCGCGGCACGGTATGGGTGGCCGGCATGGACACTTCCAAGGAAGATGATACCTGGAAGATCCGCCAGAAGGCCGGTATGGTTTTTCAGAATCCCGACAATCAGATCGTTGCCACCGTGGTAGAAGAAGATGTCGCTTTCGGCCCTGAGAACTTAAGCGTTCCCACCAAGGACATCTGGCACCGTGTAGACGATGCTCTGGAAAAAGTTGGTATGACCGCTTATCGTGACCGGTCCCCCAACCACCTGTCCGGCGGTCAGAAACAGCGCGTTGCCATCGCCGGCGTGGTAGCTATGCGCCCGTCTTGCATCATCATGGACGAGCCCACAGCCATGCTGGACCCCAACGGCCGTAAGGAAGTCTTACGTGTTGTTCATGAACTGAATAAGCAGGAACACATCACCGTCATCCTCATTACCCATTACATGGAAGAGGTTGTTGATGCCGATCGAGTCTATGTCATGGACAAGGGCAAAGTGGTTATGCAGGGCACACCTCGTGAGATCTTCTCCCAGGTAGATACCCTGAAGAGCTACCGCCTGGACGTACCGGATGTAGTGGATCTGGTGGATGCCCTTAATAAAGGCGGCATGAACCTGCCTTCAGATATCCTGACTAAAGAAGAACTGGTAAAGGCCCTGGGTCAGGGTCCCGCTAAGGCAGCTGCCGGGAGCGAGACTCAGGCGACTGCTAAGAGTGATTGTCAAGGCACTGAGGCGATTTGTGACGGAGCTGCTGACACAGAAACGACCGCAAGTGGTACTTGTCAAGAACCTGTGGCGACTTCCTGCGGCACAGAAACGACTGATTTGTGTGCCGACCATGACTCTGCGGCGACTTCTTCAGACGTTTCTTGCGCTGAGACAACTTCCAAAGAAGACGGCAAGAAATGTCTCCTGGAAATGAAGGATGTCACTTACCTTTATGGCGAGAACACCGTCTATCAGGTGAAGGCACTGGATAAGATTAATCTCAAGATCAATGAAGGTGAATTCACAGCCCTCATCGGTCACACAGGTTCCGGTAAGTCCACACTGATCCAGCACCTGAATGGTCTGGTCAAACCTAGCTCAGGACAGATCCTGTGGCAGGGTCAGGACATTTTCGGTGACGGCTTCGATCGCCGCAAGCTACGCTCTCAGGTTGGTCTGGTTTTCCAGTATCCCGAGCATCAGCTCTTTGAGACCACCATTTTGGCGGATGTTATGTTTGGTCCTCTGAATCAGGGTTTCTCCAAAGAAGAAGCTGAGAAGAAAGCCAAGAATGCTCTGACGCTGACAGGCATTTCCCCGGAAATGTACGAAGAATCTCCCTTCGACATCTCCGGTGGTCAGAAGCGCCGCGTGG
>JAGHUB010000090.1 GCA_018065025.1 Candidatus Equihabitans merdae | reverse complement strand
GTATAATACAGTGTAAGAATATTAGTGTATTAGTTTACAAGAGTATAAGTCTACAAGAGAGGAATCCATGGAACGTTTAAAAAGTCTGGGCATATTTTTAGGCACTCTGGTCATAGGGGTAGGCCTGGTCAGCACCATCTTGTCAGGTCGATCAGAGTATTCAATAGGGGGCTTTATTGGCGGACTGGCATTGGGCTTATTTGTGCTTTTTGCTGCCATACTCTTTTTTATCAAGCTAGTCATACCTGCCTGGAAAGATGACAAGACCACATTTAAAAAAGACATGCGGGATATGGTTCTGCCGGACCAGCAGGGCGCTTCAGATGCAGACGATGCAGACGCCAGAATCTCTCAGTTCAGAGAAAGCTATCGGGACTTCTTCGGGGCTGCCGGCGTCACTGAAAACAGTAAGCTTCAGAGCACAGCCACTCAGCTTTACTGGCATATGATGCTTCTCCAGAAGCGGAGAATGAACAGAAAGCACATTTCCCTGGACTTCCAAGCAGAAAGAAAGAGCTACGACAGCCGATCTGTCACAAAGAAAAAATACTTCGACGGCAAATATGAGATAACAGATGTCAGCGAGCGCATCTCAGCTAATCGCAAGTATAGCCTTGGTCAGAAAATCGTCTACAAAAAGAAAGACAGTGAACTGGCTAACTACAGCATCCTTAATTCAAAACAGTCAGGTGACAAAGATGAGTACACCTGTCCAAACTGTGGCAGTCAGTCAAGCTTAAGCAATCTGCTTGATGGTTGTGATTTCTGCGGCACCAAGTTTACCATAGACGATCTTCGCATGCGTGTGGGCAGTTTTGCGTTAAGACACGATTATGGCGTTGCCTATGATAAATACAAAGACCAAAGAGCTTATTATGGTATGCGTGCCATCCTGGCCGGTGCCATACCGGGCTTCATTCTAAGTATGATCGGCATGATATCTGCCGTAATGGATATGGATATTGATATCGCCATGGCCATCATCACCTGCCTGATGGGCGCTGCATTTTGTGCCGCAGCTCTGGGCTTCTTCACCTGGTGCGGCTTCTGGCTCTTCGTCTTTCCATTTCTTCAGGTCAGACAGTCAGTGGCTTATATGACCAAGAAAAAACTGGCAGAGATAGCATCCAAAGATTCTGCCAATGAAAGAATCCTCCGGAACATCAGAAGAGTGGATGACCTTTTCTCCATGGTCTACTTCTTCAATAGCATTCAGAACAAGCTGGCGGCCATTCATTTCGCTGACAACATGGCAGAAATATCTGCCTTCGTAGCCTGTGATCTGAGAGGGTTACAAGAGAAGTACAGCAATGTCATCGACATGGATGTCCTTTCATTTGAGTTAAAGCACTTTGAAACAGTCAAAGATCTAAATCGCATCGTGCTGGATGCCGAGCTTTCTTTGATCACAGCAGTGGGCGATAAATGTAGTGAAGTCAGAGAAAATGTTCGCCTTTCTCTGATCAAAGCATCGGATTGCAAGACCGAATCAGTCTGCGAACCTATGCTGCTGACATGCCGCAGCTGCGGTGCATCATTATCCCTTCTGAACGGAGGAAAATGTGACTACTGCGGCAACAGCCTGGATCTCAAGCAATACGATTGGGTGATCCAAGAATATACAGTCATATAAAAGGATTTCCCATGCTGCCTACAACGGTCAGTATGCATGAATCCTCCTCATGAGATATACCAAGACAAGATAGCAAAACTCCCTCAGACTCATTGTCCGAGGGAGTTATTATATTAATCATTTATAGGAATAATGCTTTGTTATTTCTGAGCAACCCTTGGTTCTCATTTCTTCTTGCTCTTTACATTCATACTAAAGGCAAAGATCAGGAAGAGGAAAGCCACGATCATCCAGGGGATCAGGTACTGATTACCCTTGGGTTTGAACAGGTCGTAATAGCCCTTCAGGTAGATAACTGTGATCACGATAGGAATGATATAAGTCATGTACCAACGGATACCTTCCGGGAAGCGGCGGCCTTCGCCGGTGTTGACTTCATTGCGGAAATTATTCCAGCCCCAGCCATTCTTGGAAGTACAGAACATGACATAGATCAAAGAACCGATGGGAAGCAGGTTACTGGAAACCAGGAAATCTTCCAGGTCCATGATATTGGAGCCTGCCCCCAGAGGCTGAATACCGGCCAGGACATTGAAGCCAAGAACACAAGGCATAACCAGAATAGCCATGGCGATGATGTTGATGGTAACAGTCTTCTTACGTGACCAGCCAAACAAGTCGATACCGAATGAAACAATATTTTCGAAAACGGCAACAACAGTAGACAGGGCGGCAAATGACAGGAAGAGGAAGAATAATGTTCCCCAGATATGTCCACCGGCCATCTGGTTGAAAATGTTAGGCAGGGTGATAAAGATCAGTGAGGGACCTGCATCCGGTTCAATGCCAAATGCGAAACATGCCGGGATAATGATAAGCCCCGCCATGATGGCAACGAAAGTATCCAGAAGAGTGATGCTCAAAGCTTCGCCTGCCAGTGAACGCTTCTTATCCAGATAGCTGCCGAAGATAGCCATAGAACCGATACCGATACTCAGTGTAAAGAAAGCCTGAGACAGGGCACCGAAAACAACATTCATGATGCCGTTATCCTTCATAGCCTGGAAGTCCGGAACCAGATAGAAGCGAACGCCTTCACCGGAACCCGGCAGAGTCAGTGAATGAATAGCCAGAACGGCGATAAGAGCCAGCAGGCAGATCATCATGACTTTAGTGATTTTTTCAACACCCTTCTGTACGCCAAGAGCACAGATACCAAAGGAAAGGATAATGGTGATGAAGGTGAAGATAGTCAAAGTAGCAGTGGAGTCCAGCATACCTGTGAACTGACCGGCTACTTCATCTACACTCAGAGGTACTGAAGTAAAACTACCGGAGATGGCTTTGCAGAAGTAATAAAGCATCCATCCGCAGACCATGGTGTAGAACATCATCAGAACGTAGTTACCGACAGCACCCAGATAACCCATCATATGCCATCTGGTACCTTCCGGTTCCAGTTCTTTGTAGGAAGTGGCGATACTCTTCTGGCTGGCACGGCCTACTGAGAATTCGCAGATAATGATGGGTAAACCAAGAATAGCAAGGAAAATCAGGTAAATCAGAATAAATGCAGCTCCGCCGAACTTACCGCACATGTATGGGAACTTCCAGACATTTCCCAAACCAACGGCACAACCGGCAGAAACCAGGATGAAACCAAGTCTTGAACTAAACTTTTCTCTTTCCATAAATCCTCTTTTCTATTTTGCAGAGTTATTTGATACGACAGGTCATTATTTCCTATTACAACTGGAAGCGCATCTGATGCCACTGGACACCACCGTGTTCAGAACCTGAGATGCCCTCATCTTCAAAACCGAAATCCTGATAGAAAGTGATGAGGTTTTCTTTACAGGTCAGGACGATGCTTTCGATATTGGCAAAATAGCAGTCTTCGATGAGCTTGCCCATCACATCCCCGGCATAACCCATATGGCGGTGGTCCGGATCGGTGACGACGGAAAAGATCATCAGGTTCTTGCCGTTAGGAGAGTAAAGGTCGGCACTGTGATACATCTCATCCACTAAGGTGTTGGCATTGGTACGCATGGCACTGATAAATGACACGATCTTGTCATCTTTCTCCAAAAGCCATAAGCATTCGGGAAATGCATTGACTCTGAGAGTGAAGCTATCAAGTGTGGCAGCTTCGGCTTCCGGATAGGAAGCAGATTCAATGCGGGATAACTCAGGAATATCATCCGGGGTAACGCGACGAAAACTCATAGGGAAGTGACTCCTTATTCTATTATTTGATAATGATTTCCTGTC
>JAGHUB010000404.1 GCA_018065025.1 Candidatus Equihabitans merdae | reverse complement strand
ATCGTGATGGATGGCACCTTCTCGCTTGATCACAACATCCATCTCTGTGGACAAGGCATTGACGACAGAAGAACCAACGCCATGAAGACCGCCGGAAGTTTTATAAGCATCGTTATCAAACTTACCGCCGGCATGCAGTGTGGTATAAACCAGACGTTCTGCAGGTATACCTTTTTCGTGAATACCTACCGGAACACCTCGTCCATTGTCCGATACTGTACAGGAACCGTTTTTCTCCAGAACAACTTGAATATGATCGCAGAAGCCTGCCAGATGTTCATCCACGGCATTGTCTACGATCTCATAGATCAGATGATTAAGACCCTTACGGGAGGTGGAACCGATATACATACCCGGACGCATCCGGACAGCTTCCAGTCCCTCAAGAACATGAATACTGGACTCATCATACTTTTGAGTCTTGGCCATATTTTTCCCCTTTTACTATACTCCGTACAAATAAAATCACCCTATATTAGCATACAGGGTGATTTCAAATCAAGAATATATCAAGATATGGTAGCTTTGTAACATGGTTACCGCTAAATCGTGTTATTGCAGCAGCTTATGCACATTTCGCTTGAAAAGCGAGTCTTTATTCTGCGCTATAAACCACTTTCACACAGCAAATAGTTGTGCGGACACGTCCTGTCAGAGTCCAGCCTGTGAAGGGTGTATTGGTGCCTTTGGACTTGTAGTCACCTACTACCCACTCTTCATTAGGATCAATAATGATCAGGTCGGCGGGAGCTCCTTCTACGATTTCCGGGGTAGGCAGTTTATAGAGGGCTGCCGGATTGGCTGTCATCTTCTCCAGCAATTCCATCATGGTCAGATGGCCGGGCTTAACCAAAGAGGTGATACCCAGGGCCAGAGAAGTTTCCAGACCGATGATACCGCTGGGAGCTTCTGTGAGAGGTTTGGCCTTCTCTTCTTTGCTATGGGGAGCATGGTCTGTGGAGATCACGTCGATAGTGCCGTCTTTCAAACCGCGGATGATTTCCATGCGGTCCCACTCTGTACGAAGGGGCGGATTCATCTTGGCAAATGTCTTGTATTTGAGAACTGCTTCATCTGTCAGGGTGAAATGATGGGGTGTGGCTTCAGCATAAACGGGAGCACCTTCTGCTTTGGCCTGACGTACCAGGTCTACAGAGATGCCGGAACTGATATGCTGAATCACCATTTTGCAGCCTGTTTCTGCGGCAATCTTTACATCTCTGGCTACCATACTGTCTTCTGCTTCGTGGGGTGAACCCTGGATACCGAAGAATTCTGATGCCTGGCCGTGGTTGATACCATTCTGGGAAATGTAAGAAGGATCTTCTTCATGAAGGCTAACCGGCATATCCAAAGCAGCTGCTGCTGTTAAGCCCTTGCGCAGGATTTCAGG
>JAGHUB010000004.1 GCA_018065025.1 Candidatus Equihabitans merdae | reverse complement strand
TCCATGGTTTCCGGGAAATTGCAGCAGACCTTGGCAGCGGTGGGGATGCTTAAACGGTTGGCCAGACCCGGTGTCATGTCAGATTCATGGATAATGGTGGGGACATGGCAGGCAGCGGCAGCACGAACTACCGGAACGGAAACGAAACCACCTTTGGAGAAGACCACATCCGGCTTAAGCTGTTTGATGAGCTTACGGGCTTCGCTAAGACCCTTCATGACGCGGAAGACGTCGCTGACATTTTTAGCAGACAGGTAACGACGAAGCTTACCTGAGGAAATGCCGTAATAAGGAATGCCTTCTTTTTCAATCAGAGTCTTTTCGATGCCTTCATAGGAACCGATGTAATGGATATCGTAACCCATCTCTTTCAGACGGGGAATCATTGCGATGTTGGGAGTGACGTGGCCGGCAGTACCGCCGCCTGTCAGGACGATTTTTTTCATAGAGACACCTCTCATATTTTATTTTTCCAACCTTTGTTTGAGGGAGCCGTGAAACAGCATTTCTTCATAAAACCTTCATGTGTCGAAGCTTTCATTGTGTGATAGAATACAGCTATACACATCGGTGGTTTCCTCATGTGCTTATCATAAACCACCGTGCCCTGTTTTTCAATTGACCGTGAAAGAGAGGTTATCTTATGAGACTTACTTTTATCGGAGCTGATCATGAAGTAACAGGCAGCTGCCATTATCTGGAAGCCGCCGGAAAAAAGATTTTGGTTGATTTTGGTATGGAGCAGGGGAGAGATGTCTATGAAAATGCCCCTCTCCCGGTAAAGCCTGAGCAGTTGGATTATGTTTTGCTGACTCATGCCCATATTGATCACAGCGGCAATCTTCCCAAACTTGCCAAAGAAGGTTTTCAGGGACGAGTCTATGCCACGGTGGCTACTTGCGACCTGTGCCAGATCATGTTGATGGATTCCGCCCATATTCAGCAGTTTGAAGCTGAATGGCGAAACCGCAAGGGCAAACGTCAGGGCAAGGAAGAAGTAGTACCGGCTTATACCACCGAAGATGTGGCCAAGCTTCTGGACCTGATGATTCCTTCACCCTACAAAACCTGGATGGATCTGTGCGAAGGCATCCGCATTCGTTTCACTGATGTGGGACATTTGCTGGGATCTTCTGCCATCGAAGTAGAAGTGACAGAAGATGGGGAGGTCACCCGCCTTGTCTTCTCCGGTGACCTGGGCAATTCTCATCAGCCTATTTTGAGAGATCCCGAGTTAGTGGAAGAGGCTGACTATCTGCTGATCGAATCCACCTATGGTGACCGTAGTCACGGTCCACGTCCCGAGTATGTCCATGAGCTGACAGCCATTTTGCAGCGGACATTTGATCGCGGGGGAAATGTTATTATTCCGTCATTTGCCGTAGGTCGTACTCAGGAAATGCTCTACTTTATCCGCCAGATCAAGGAGCAGGGCCTTATCAAAGGTCATGACAATTTTGAAGTCTACGTGGATAGCCCATTGGCTGTAAAGTCCACATCCATTTACCAGATGCATCACATGGATTGCTATGACGATGAGGCCAGAGAGCTGATCGGCAAGGGCATCAATCCCATCAATTTCCCCAACCTGTGTCTGGCTGAAACTGCAGATGAGTCCAAGATGATCAATTTCAATCCTAATCCTAAGGTTATCATCTCTGCTTCCGGCATGTGTGAGGCCGGTCGTGTTAAGCATCATCTGAAGCACAATCTGTGGCGGGCTGATTCCACCATTCTCTTTGTCGGTTATCAGGCAGAGGGAACTCTGGGCAGAGCTTTGCTGGAAGGCAAGAAGGATGCCACTTTATTTGGCGAATCCATCACGGTCAATGCAGAGATCTGCGTTCTGCCCGGTGTTTCCGGTCATGCCGATCGGGAAGGTTTGCTGGCCTGGGCTGCAGGCATCAAGAATAAACCTAAGAAGGTCTTCGTTGTTCATGGCGATGATGACGTAGTCGGACCATTTGCCGAATTGCTTCACGAACAGTTCGGTTGGGACGCCGTAGCAC
>JAGHUB010000281.1 GCA_018065025.1 Candidatus Equihabitans merdae | reverse complement strand
GGCGATGAGACAGAAGAACTGGTTCTTGCAAACAGCAAACGAATCATCGAAGAAGCCTGGGCCAGAGCCTGATCCGGGTCGACTCTATAGGAGGTTTATATGGGTTTATTTCTTGAAGGCTTACAAATGGTCATGAACCCGGAAACACTGCTGATCATGCTGTTGGGTACAGTAGCCGGTCTGGTGTTCGCCGTTATTCCGGGTCTGACATTTACCACAGCCATGGTTCTTTTTGTTCCGTTGACATTTGGTCTGAGCGGTGTTTCATCCGTTGCCCTGATCCTTGGCGTATATGCCGGCGGTATGTCAGGTGGTGCTTTCTCAGCTATCCTGCTTGGTATTCCCGGTACACCATCAGCGGCGGCCACGGTTTATGACGGACATAAGATGGCGCTAGCCGGGCAAGGTGGTAAGGCCTGCGGTATCGCAGCTTTCTCATCTGTTTTCGGCGGCATCTTCTCACTGATCGTTCTGATGCTGGTAGCTCCTCAGCTGGCTAAAGTTGCTATGCAGTTTGGCGCTCCCATCATTTTCTCACTGGTTATGCTGGGTTTCTGCTGCGTTGTTTCTCTTAGCGGCAAGAACATGGTCAAGGGTCTGTTCGCCGGTTTCGCCGGTCTCTTCCTTTGCACCATCGGTTCTGACCCTCTGACAGGTTTCGCCAGATTTACATTTGGCAAGCCCAGTCTTCTGTCCGGTATCAGCGTTATGCCCATCCTGATTGGTGCATTCGCTATCCCCACAGTTGTTGAAGCTTTCGTTGAAGCTAAAGAACGCAAGGGTGTTACAAAGAGCACACTGCCCTTTGATCCCAAGACTGTTAAGGCTCCCTTCCCAACATTTGGTGAAATCAAGCGTATCATCAAGGTTCTGTTTTACGGATCAGCTCTTGGTACAGCTCTTGGTTGTATCCCGGGTATGGCCGGCCCTATTGCACCTTTCATGTCCTATGACCACTGTAAGAGATTCGCTCCCAAGATCGGTGAAGGCGTTATCGAAGGTGTTGCTGCTCCTGAAAGTGCCAACAACGCCACACAGGGTGGTTCTCTGATTCCTATGATGTGTCTTGGTATCCCCTGTGATGCTACATCAGCTATCCTGCTTGGCGCTCTGACACTTCACGGTTTCGTTCCGGGTCCCCTCCTGTTCGATACCAACAAGGGTCTGGTATACGCTATCTTCATCAGCCTGTTCCTGATCTATCTGCTGGCTCTGGTCCTTCAGTTCTTCGGTATCAGAGTGTTGGTTCGCGTACTTGGCGTTCCCAAACTTAATATGATGGCCGTTATCACACTGCTGGCATTCATCGGTTCTTATGCCATCAGCCTGAACTACACATACATGGTCGTTATGTTCCTGGCCGGTTTCGCCGCTTACTTCATGAAGAGAAATGATTATCCGATCATGCCTCTGATCCTGGGTGTTGTTCTTGGTAAAAACATCGAGAAGAATCTTCGCGCTGCCCTGACTATCTCAAACGGCAGCCCCAGAATCTTCCTGGAAGAGCCCCTGTCACTGGTATTCCTGGGTCTGGCAGTCATCATGCTGCTGTTCCCTCTGATCAAGAAAATTATCGTTTCTTCAAAAGCAAAAAAGGAGGCTAAGGCATGAAGGTAACAAAACCGAATGATTTTAAGTTCTCGATTGCATCACTTATCGTGATGGCACTCCTTTTCTGGCAGACAATGAAGCTGCCTACCAGCAGCGTTTCTAATGAAGTAGGTCCTATTTTCTTCCCCTTCATCGTTCTGTTGGTCTGGGCTGTACTGGCTATCCTTCTTCTGATCGGTAGCTTCAGACCCCTTACTGAAGAAGAGAAAGCTGCTAAAGCTAAGAAAGATGCCAGCACTCCCGAAGAAGTGGCTAAAGCCAAATTGGACTTCAAGCGTTCCATGATGTTCTTCGGTATTCTGTTCATCACAGTTATTCTTATCAACATCCTCGGATACTTCGTATCCACCACCATCGGCCTGACAGTATGTCTGACAATCATCGGCTGGAAATGGTGGAAGTCACTTATCTATGCGGTCGTTGCTAACGGAATCCTGTACGCTATCTTTGTATATGCTCTTTATGTACCGCTTCCGTCAGGCATTTTATTTTAAAAAAGGGAGGTATTCACTATGAAAAAACGACTGGTTTCACTTGTAGCTATCATGCTGTGCCTCGTCATGGTCCTTTCCGGCTGTGGTATTGGCAAAAAATCTTACCCCACAAAGGCTATCGACGTAACAATTCTGTTCGGTGCCGGTTTCTCAGCTGACCTTGGTATGAGAACTCTGATCGATGTTGTCACAAAAGAAAAAGAAATCACAATGGTTGCCAACAACAGAACTGGTGGCGGCGGTGCCGTAGGTTATCAGTATGTTCTGTCACAGCCGGCCGACGGTTACAACGTATGCTGGAACTCTTCTTCCATCAGCACATCCTATCACCTTGGCACAATGCCGGAAGATCAGGATTACACAGCTTTCGAAGAAGTTTGCTGCGTTTCTAAAGAGCCGTTCTACTTTGTAGTTTCCAAAGATGCTCCGTGGGAAACATTCGAAGATTTCGTACAGGATGCTCTGGCAAATCCGGGCGTTTACAAAGTTAACAACTCAGCTGTTGGTTGCTTCGGTCACCTGGTAACTCTGCAGATGTTTGGTGCTACAGGCGTTGATATGCAGCAGATGTTCGACGATGCAACATATGTAACAGGTCTGGTCAATGGCGACTGCGATATGTCTGTCTGCCTGTATCCGGACTGCGCCGGTCTTCTGGAATCCGGTGACGTTAGACTTCTGGCCGTTGCTTCTCCCGAACGTGTTTCCACACTGCCGGATGTTATGACATGTGCTGAACAGGGTTATGATGTTGACCTTGAAATGTATCGTGGTGTTACTGTTAAAGCCGGTACAGATCCCGAAATCATCAAGTACCTTGAAGAAGCTTTCCTGAGCGCTATCGAATCTGAAGAATATCAGAACTTCTGCACACAGTACAACGTTACACCGTTCCCCATGAGCGCCGCTGATTTCAAGACATACACAGCTGAACAGGATGAACTGATCGCTAACCTGCTTGATCAGATCGACATGAAGGTTCAGTAATTATCATCTGATAATTCAGAATAATCACGCTTATTAAATATAAGAGATGCCCTGCCATGTGGTGGGGCATCTTTTTTTAAATCTAAAATCCGCAGAAGACCTGGTGATCTGTTTGGAATTATTGAATTTCAGGGGCGATAGCCTCTCTTGTAACCCAGGGCTTTGCTGATCTGGGCACAAGTATTGGTGAGGGCACTGACATAACGAGTTTGAGTCTGTTCGTTAATGCTGCCTATTGTACCTGAGATACCAAGGCTGTATTTGATGTTGCCTCGGTAATCGTAGATGGGAGCTGCGATACAGCGAACACCCAGGGCAACTTCTTCATCATCCATAGCGTATCCCTGTTCGCGGATCTTAACAAAACTGGCCTTAAGGTCGTCCGCATTGGTGATGGTATTGGCGGTATGAACTTCAAAATCGTAATCCTTCAGAATGCGATCAACCTTGTTGGGGTTTAAGTTAGCCAGGATGCATTTGCCTACAGAAGAACAGTGAAGGGGTTCTTCCATACCGATATTGGCGGAAAGAGAATAGGCTTTGTTGGACTGTATCTGGTCCACTACGTAAACGGAATCATTTGTGAAGGTGCACAGATGAACGCTGTCGCCTAAGTCATTATAAAGCTTAAGAAGATAGGGGCGTCCGATAGCGATGATATTCAGATTACGCTTAACACCTTCGCTAAGGTAGAGGATACGAAAGCCCAACATGTATTTTTTGCTGGCGGGATTCAGTCGTACCATATCGTGTGCTTTAAGGGTTTCAAGGAGACGGGAAGCGGTACTTTTATTCACATCCAGTTCCGCTGCGATCTCGGTAACAGTTGCCATGCCGCGATTTTCCAGGATCTCCAAAATAGTCATGGCGCGGTCGAGTGATTGAATCATGGGGTTCTCCGAAAATTATTTAATTATAAGGAAACATTATTTCATAGTGTATCAATTTTTGTAAAACATAGCAACAAGAGAACTGATAATGAAATAAGGGCAATAAATAATGCAACCCAAGTATAAAATATTAACTAATTAACACTTTCTAAGTTGGTTGATTTGTATAAGTTATAAATGTGTTGCTAATAATGCAACGACAGTGCAGATTATGCGTTACATTATGCAAAGGAGAATATATAATGACCTTACAAAGATGAGACCATCATGAAATGCTCGGAGCTGTACGGGGCCTTGTTTAGATAGGCAGACAGGATCCTTATTGGCCCGAGGCACTTCAGGAAAGGAAAGAGAATGAAAATCGCAGTAATTAATGAAGTAAGTGCACAGCAGAAAAATGGAGATATCATCAAAGCGTTAGATGGCCGCGGTCATGAAGTATATAACCTGGGTATGAAAAATGATCCTGAGCTGCCGGAACTGACATACATCCACACAGGTCTTATGTCAGCTATCCTGCTTAACACAGGCGCTGTTGACTTTGTTGTCGGCGGCTGCGGCACAGGTCAGGGTTACCTGAATGCTGTTATGCAGTATCCCAACGTTGTTTGCGGTCTGATTCCCGGTCCGCTGGATGCCTGGCTGTTCACACAGATCAATGGCGGTAACTGCATCTCCCTGCCCCTGAACCAGGGTTATGGCTGGGCAGCAGACGTTAACCTTCAGTTCGTATTTGATCGCATCTTCAGCGTCGAAAGAGGCTGCGGTTATCCGGAACACAGAAAAGAATCTCAGCAGGCATCAGGCAAGATCCTGAACAACATTTCTCAGGTTGCCCATAAGCCCTTCTACGAGATCCTTGATGTTATCCCGGAAGATATTGTTAAGCGCGTTGTTAACTTCCCCGGCTTCCTGGACGTTCTGGATGCTGAGGCTAAATCTAAACTTCAGAAATTCATCGAGGAGTAATGTAAAATGATTGAAGAAAGAAGAGCTCGTGCGAAAGCACTCAAAGAGTACGGCACCCTTCAGGCTGCTGTCGCTGCCGGCGCTCTGGACCAGTTCCAGGATGTCAGCCTTAGCGAAGCTATCGTTCTTGGTCTTGCCAACCAGGGCGTCCGTCACTTTATCGGTATTTTTGGTCATGGTATGACAGATGTCGGTGAAGCCCTTCGTATCTATGAAGAGGAAGGCGTTGTTCGTACAGTCAATACAAGAAATGAAGTAGAAGCTTCCCATATCGGTTCCATGCTGAAATGGAAATACGGCGAAACAGCTGCTGTGTTCACATCTATCGGCCCCGGTGCTCTTCAGGCAACAGCCGGTTCTCTGGTAGGTCTGTCCAACGGTCTTGGTGTCTATTACCTGTTTGGTGATGAAACCACACATAGTGAAGGCCCCAACATGCAGCAGATTCCCAAGCGTGAACAGGAACTTTTCCTGCGTCTGCTCAACACCATGGGTCATGCTTACTCACTGCACACACCGGAAGCTGTCTTCACAGCTCTGAAGCGCGGTGATGCTCTGGTACATGGTGATGCCAAGAACTCACCCTTCTATATGCTGCTGCCCATGAACAGCCAGCCCAGAATTATGGAAGGATGCAACCTGCTTGAGTTCCCCACAAGATCCAGAAAATCTTCCGTTATCAGCCTGGACGAAGAGTCTTATTGTGAAGCTATCGAAGCCATCAAAGCTGCTTCCAAGATCACAGTTAAGATCGGCGGCGGTGCTGCTAAAGTTTGTGCTGACACCATCGATGAGTTCCTTGAACTGACAGATGCTGTTTACACACACGGCCCGGTTGTTCCGGGTGTCTATCCGGATTCCAAGCGCCGCAACATGAGCGTTGGCGGTTCTAAGGGTACTATCTCCGGTAACTATGCCATGAACGAATGTGATCTGATCATCGCCGTAGGCGCAAGAGGCGTCTGCCAGTGGGATTGCTCCGGTACAGCTTTCCACAATGCAAAGAAGATGATCAACATCAACTGTGAATATGAAGATCTGGGTCAGTACAGCAACGCTGTCCGCATCCAGGGTGACGCCCAGGCTGTTCTGGCAAAACTGGTTGCCATGCTGAAAGAAGCCGGCGTTCAGAAAGATTGCAAAGAATGGGTGGATGCCTGCGTAGCAAAGCGCGCTGAATGGAACGCCTTCAAGCAAGAACGTTATGACAACCCCACAATCATGGATGAAAAACAGGGCAAGGCTCTGCTGACAGAGCCGGCTGCTATCAAGATTGGTTGTGACTTTGCTGATGCACATGACATGGTTAAGATTTTCGATGCCGGTGATGTTCAGGCTAACGGTTTCCAGATCGTTACAGATGAAAAGCCCGGCATGACTATCACCGATACCGGCTCTTCCTACATGGGCTTTGCTGTCTCCTCCATGCTGGCCTTTGGTCTGGCCGGTAAAGGTGAAGTCCCCATGGCATTTACCGGTGATGGCAGCTTCATGATGAATCCCCAGATCATGATCGATTCTGTTGAACATGGTCTTAAGGGTATCATTGTTCTGTGCGATAATCGTCGTATGGGAGCTATCACAAGTCTGCAGTATGGTCAGTATGATGTTGGTTACAGAACAGACGATCATGTTGAAGTTGATTACGTTCAGATGGCCAATTCCGTCAAGGGCGTTAAGGGTATCTACGGCGGTGAAACACCGGAATCCCTGAAAGCTGCTTTGGAAGAAGCTTATGCACATGATGGCCTGTCAGTCATCCACGTACCGGTATACTTCGGCCGTGATGATCTGGGCGGCATCGGTGCCTTTGGTGATTGGAATGTTGGTAACTGGTGCGAACGTGTTCAGAAGATGAAACACGAGATCGGTTTCTAAATAAGAAAGGAGAATACTATTATGGAAATCCCCAAAATGATGAAAGCATGGGTCCTTGGTGATCCGATGGAACTGACACTGACAGAGAAACCCGTTCCGGAACCGGGACGCAATGAAGTTCTCGTCAAGATCGATGCTGTTGCTATCTGCGCAACTGACCTTGAAATCATCGAAAATGGCCCGCCCGCACTGATTCAGGGTGGTCTGCCCTTCAATAAAAACTTCACACCGGGTCATGAATACATGGGTCGCGTAGCTAAGCTGGGTCCCGGCGTTGACAGCTACAAAGTTGGTGACAGAGTTGCCGTTGAAATTCACGCAGGCTGCGGTCAGTGTGAAAACTGCCGTAAGGGCGAATACACAGCTTGCCTTAACTATGGTCTGAACTATGAAGGCCATGACAAGGGTCATAGAGCCAACGGTTTCACAACTGATGGTGGTTTCGCTGAATATGCTGTCAACAACGTAAACACACTGTGCCACATCGGCGACAATGTTACAGATGAAGAAGCTACTTTGATCGTTACAGCCGGTACAGCTATGTACGGTCTGGATTCTCTGGGCGGTCTGCTTGCAGGTCAGGGCATCATCATCTCCGGCCCGGGCCCCATTGGTCTGATGGGTGTTGCTGTTGCTAAGTCTATCGGTGCAAACCCGGTTATCTTAAGCGGTACAAGAGACAATCGTCTGGAACTTGGTAAGAAGCTTGGTGCTGATTACACAATCAACGTCAGAAATGAAAATGTTGTTGATGCCGTTAAGAGACTGACAAACGGTGAAGGCGTTAACTATGTTCTGGAATGCTCCGGTGCTCCCAACGCTATCAACGAATCCGCTCAGATGATCAAGCGCGGCGGTAAGATCTGCCTGGCTGCTTTCCCGAAGAAACCTGTTGAAGTTGACGTAGCTTCTCTGGTACGTAACAATGTATCTATGGTTGCTATCCGTGGCGAAGGTAAGAGCGCTGTTCACAGAGCTGCTTCCCTGATCACAGAGCACAGATTCGAAGCTTCTCTCATCCATACACATACCTTCGATTTCGAAGATCTGCTTGAAGCTCTGAGATACTCCAGAGAAAGAATTGACGACGCTATCAAAGTTGTTGTCAAGATGCCTAAATAATTATTAAGCACTGAAACCAAACCACCCCACGGCAGCCGGAATCCCATTCCTTCTCAGTTGGCCTAGCAACTCAAAACGGCTGTCGTGGGGACCTCTGATTATGGTTACGGAGACATATTCATGCTGCAGTATAAAGAATACTTACGCCCAACCACAATTGAAGAACTGTTTTCCTGCATTAAGGCGGCAGACAAAGCCTATGACATCGTGTCAGGCGGCACAGACCTGTATGCCAAGGAACAGGAGAGACTTTCACCTATGGCCATCGACATCAGCCGCATTCCTGCCTTGTCTGATATTTCTCTTGAGGATGGTTGGGTAAAGATCGGTGCCAATACACCGGTTCAGCAGTTTATCGAAAATGCTGTATTGGTTGACCAGGTACCTCTGATCCGACATGCCGCCATCTATTTTGCAGACCAGCAGATCCGTGAAGCCGCAACCATTGGGGGCAATGTAGCAAACTCATCCCCCACAGGTGATATTATTCCGACCCTGACAGCTATGGATGCTGTCATTCAGACATTATCTATGGAAGATGATCAGGAAGTTCGTCGTCAGATTTCTATCCTTGAATTTATCCAGGGTCCCGGCAGAAATGTTCTGAAGGACGGTGAGATCGTGGAAGCAATCCTTTGCCCCGTCCTGACAGGTTATGGTCTTGCTTTTAAAAAGGTTGGCCAGAGAAGATCACTTTGTATTTCAACGGTCAATTCTGCCTTTATGGTCAAGGCAGATCCTGCTCAGAAAATATTTGAAGATGTCCGCATCGCATTTGGTGCCATCGGTCCTGTCCCCCAGAGAGTAAGTGACGTGGAGAAATTCCTGGTGGGCAAAGAAATCTCAGAAGAGATTATTAATGAAGCTTTGAATCTTATTCCTGCAGACCTGGTCAAGTCCAGAAGCAGGATTGAATATAGAAGAAATGTTGTTCCCAATTTTGTTAAAGCCGGCCTTATGGAAGCTTTGGCAGAGTTAGGCATTGCTCTGTAAAGTTTAGCGGAAGTGAAAAAGAGGAAAACCAATTATGACTGCTGAACAGATTAGAATAGAGATTACTATCAATGGCAGAAAATACAGCCGTTACGTAGCACCGGCCATGCGTCTGGCCGATTTCCTGAGAGAAGATCTACACTTGATCGGCACAAAAAAAGGGTGCAATGCCGGTGAATGCGGGACTTGCTCAGTGCTTATCGACGGTGTCTTGAAGAAGAGCTGCCTCATTCCCATCGCTCAGGCAGATGGCTGTGAGGTGGTTACCGTGGAAGGTATCGGTCCCAAAGGTGTAGATATCATTCAGCGTTGTTTTATGCATGCCGGTGCCGTTCAGTGCGGTTACTGCACACCCGGTATGATCATGGCTGCTGTCACTATCCTTAAGGAAAATAAATACCCGGACCGACTGGAGATTCGCCGTCGTCTGGGCGGTAATATCTGTCGCTGCACAGGTTATGCCAAGATCATGGATGCCATCGAACTGGCCAGAGATATCTTAAATGGCGACAAAGATGAATCCTGCCTTAAGACTGTTATTGAAAATACTGAGAAGACCATCGGTTCCTGTGTGGATCGTGTGGATGCCCTTGGCAAAGTAACCGGTGCTTTGGAATACGCCGCCGATATGGAGATGCCCCGCATGCTTCATGTCTTCCTGGTCAGATCCAAAGAAGTCCATGCCAATATCGTCAGCATTAACTATGACAAGGCTCTGGTTATGCCCGGCGTTGAAGATATCGTTACAGCAGCGGACGTTCCCGGTGAAGACGGCTTTGGCGTAGGTTATCAGGATCAGCCCATTCTTGCCAGAGGCAAGGTGCGTTATTATGGCGAGCCGGTAGCGGCTATTGTTGCTGAAACATTAGAAGAAGCAGAAGAAGCAGCCAAATACGTGGAGATCACTTATGAGAAGCTGCCCATCGTTACCACCATCGAAGAGGCTATGGCCGGTAAGGCAGTGATTCATGAGGCCTATCAGGACAATCTTGTCAGCACCACACTTCTTGACAAGGGAAATATTGACCAAGCATTTGCATATTGTGATCTGATTCTGGAACAGGATTATTCCACCCAGGCTGTAGATCACGCTTACCTGGAGACAGAAGCCGGTATTGCCTATGTGGATCCTGACGATGTGCTGGTAGTCAAATCCTGTGACCAGGATATTTCTCCCCACCGTGCTTTCTTAGCCCGTATTCTGGACCGCCCCATCAACAAAGTTCGTGTCATTATGACACCTGTAGGCGGTGGTTTCGGCGGCAAGGAAGATATGATCTATCAGGGTATCCTTGGCCTGTGTGCTGTCAGAACAAGACGTCCCGTCAAGCTGGTATTTTCCAGAAAAGACTCTCTCATCAGCAGTGCCAAGCGTCATCCGGTATTTATGCATCATAAGATCGGTGTCACAAAGGATGGCCGCATTAAGGCTCTGGAACTGACACTTAAGTCCGATGGCGGTGCTTATTGCATGTCTACCATCGGTACCGTAAAGAAAGCTGCTATGTTAGGCGGCGGCCCCTATGAGATCGACAATATTCGTGTCAACTCTAAGGGTTATTACACCAACAATACACCTTCAGGTGCCATGAGAACCTTCGGTATCCTGCAGCCTACATTTGCCATTGAATCCACTATGGATATGATTTCCGAACGTCTGGGCATCGATCCGGTGGAACTGCGTATGATCAATGGTCTTCAGGATGGTTCTTCCACACATACCCAGCAGATTCTGGGTTCTGTAGCTTATAAAGAAACCGTTCGCCGTTGTGCTGAGTTATCCGGTTGGGAACCGGGACCCTCAACAGTTCGAGGTTCAATCCGTCAGGATGTGAAGGGTGAGGGCGTTGTTAAGCCCTATATCCCCGGCCGTGAGTTCAAGTCAGAAGCTGCACTGAAGATCGCTGAATCCCGCTTTAAATACGGTCGCGGACTGGGTACTTCCTGGTATGGCATCGCCCGTCCTACCTCTCGTGATAAAGCCAGTGCATTTATCGAAATCGATGATGGCGGCACCGTTATGCTGTTGACCGGCGTCACAGAGATTGGTGAAGGCATTCACACTGTTCTGACTCAGATCGTATGTAATGAACTGGGTGTCTATCCGGAAGATGTTACTCTTGGGGATAATGATACAGCCCGTTCACCTGAAGCTTCCCATGCCGGCGCCAGCCGTCAGACCTATATGGTAGGTAATGCTGTGGCTGTGGCAGCCAAAAATGTGAAGGCTAAGTTCATCAAGGCTATGGCCGAATACTGGGATGTGGATGCTACCAATATTGTTATGCGGGATCGTCGCGTCTTCATTGAAGGCAGCAATCGCTTTGACCTGCCTCTGGCAGATGCCCTTAAGATCATCAAGCATGACAGAGGTATCGTACCGGTAGCCTCCGGTCTCTACACTGTTCATCACGGGGCCATCGATCCGGTGACAGGCAAGGGCAATCCCTGGCAGGCTTATGTATACGGCAGTCAGGTAGCAGAAGTTGCTGTTGATACCACCACCGGTGAAGTTCACGTGGTTGGCATCTGGGCTTCTCATGACGTAGGTCGCGTCATTAGTCCTCAGGGTGTTGAAGGCCAGGTCCACGGCGGTGCTGTTATGTCCATGGGGCAGGCTATCATGGAAGACTTCCCTTGTAAGGATGGTGTGCCGGTCAATAAGGATTTTGCCAAATATCTGTTGCCCACCTGCGTAGATATTCCGGCCTTCCATGCAAGCTTTGTAGAAGATCGTGGTCCCTACAGCCCCCTTGGTGCTAAGGGTATCGGTGAACCGGCACCTCTTCCCACTGTACCTGCCATCATCAATGCCATCTATGATGCCGTTGGTGTTCGCATCACAGATCTTCCGGCAACACCTGAGAAGATCCTCAATGCTTTGGCAAAACAGTCAAAATATTAACGACAGTTTCAGTCTCTCTTTCCAAATGAAGGCCCCCTCGGTTGCCTAGTCCGAGGGGGCGCTTCCTAAACGGGAGAAACTGCAACAATATAAGTAAGTCTTTAGATCCAATAAGGAGGGCAAGATGAGTAAAAACGTAGACTTTAACGAGATTCAGCGTTTCAGCGCTGACATCCGTAAGGAAACTCTGCGAGCCATCGGTGCTGCAGGCTTTGGCCACATCGGTGGTGCTGCATCAATCGCAGATGTACTGGCAGTTCTTTACGGTGGCATGATGAAAATCGACCCCAAGAACCCCAACTGGGAAGATCGTGACTGGTTCGTTCTTTCCAAAGGTCACTGTGGCCCGGCCCTTTATGCAACCCTGGCCCTGAAGGGATATTTCCCCATGGACTGGCTGCTGACAGTTAACAAGCCCGGCACAAACCTGCCCAGCCACGCTGACTGCCAGAAGACACCCGGTGTCGATATGTCCACAGGTTCACTTGGACAGGGCATGTCATCAGCCGTAGGTATCGCCCTTGGCAACGTTGTTAAAAAGAGAGACAGCTACACCTATTGTATCGTAGGTGACGGCGAGACAAACGAAGGTGAAGTATGGGAAGCTGCCGAAACAGCCGCCAGCCTTGGCCTCGACCACTTCTTCGTATTCGTAGACTGGAATAAGAAACAGCTGGACGGCCGCCTGGAAGCCATCTGCAAACCCTTCGATCTGGAAGAGAAGTTCAGAGCCTTCGGTTTCGATTCAAGAACAGTCACAGGTTATGACGTAGAAGCTATCTGGGATGCCATCGAGAGCGCAAAGCACGTCAAAGGCAAACCCCACTGCATCATCCTGGACACCATCAAGGGTCTGGGCGTAAAACTTGCAGAAGACCAGGAATTCAATCATTACCTGAACTTCGATCTGGAAGAAGCAGAGAAGTCCATGGCAGTGATCGACGAACGTCTTGCTAACGGCACATATCCGGGAGGTGATTTCAAATGGTAAAAGTCAGATCAGAGATTAAAGTTTCTCCGGAAGAGATGAGAGCAGCATACTGCAACGCCCTGATCGCAGAAGCTGAAAAGAATGAAAACATCGTATCCATCGACTGCGACCTTGCCAACTCCTGCGGCACAAAGAGCTTCATCCAGAAGTTCCCGGGCAGAGCCTTCAACATCGGTATCCAGGAACAGAACGCCTGCGCTATGGCCGGCGGTCTTTCAAGAGCAGGTCTTGTCCCCTTCTTCCATACATTCGCTGTATTCGCAACCAGACGAGTATATGACCAGGCATTCTTAAGCTGTGCTTATGCCGGCCAGAACGTTAAGATCTGCGGCTGCGACTCAGGTGTCAGCGCTGCCTTCAACGGCGGTACACATATGGCCTTCGAAGATGTAGGTATCATGCGTGTCATGCCCCAGATGACCATCGTTGAAGCATCTGACCCCACCATGATGAGATCCATCATTCCCCAGGTCGCCAATACTTATGGCTGCTTCTATGTCAGAATGCCCAGAAAGACAGTCTATGACATCTATGAAGAAGGTTCAGAATTCACCATCGGCAAGGGCGAGATCATCCGTGAAGGTACAGATGTCACTCTGATCGCTGTTGGTATGGAAGTTGTTGAAGCCCTGAAAGCTGCCGATATGCTGGCAGAAGAAGGCATCAGCGCCAGAGTCGTTGATATGTTCACCATCAAGCCTCTTGATGAAGAACTGGTCAACCGCTGTGCAGCCGAGACAGGCGCCATCGTCACATGCGAGAACCAGAGCGTCATCGGTGGTCTTGGCAGCGCTGTTACAGAAGTACTGTGCAAGAACAAACCCTGCCCGGTAGAAATGATCGGCGTACAGGATCTGTTTGGTGAAGTAGGTCCCATGGATTACCTGCAGGATCGCTTCGAACTGACAGCTCCCTACATCGTTGAAAAAGCCAAAAAGGTTATTTCAAGAAAATAAAGTATCACTCCACATCACAGGCGGCCCTCATTCATAAAGAATGGGGGCTGTCTGTTATGTTGTGACACTTCTATCATTATGTATAGTTAGAATTATTGAATCATTTTCCGGGATTAGTTATAAATACTGTAGGGTTTTCTTGCGAGAATCCCTCAAATAAGATATAGTTTGTGTGTGAGCCGTCTACAAGGAAAAGTCTGTAGACGCAATAAGGATTATAACCGTAGGAGGGTATTATGCAGCGTATTTTAAACAATCCTGATGACATCGTTGATGAGATGCTTAAAGGTTTTCTTAAAGCTCATAGCGAGATCGTAGAAGCCACTGAAAATCCCCGTGTTGTGAAAGCCAAAAACATGCCGGCCGATAAGGTTGGTGTTGTTACCGGTGGTGGTTCCGGTCATAAGCCGGCCTTTGTAGGTTATGTTGGCAAAAACATGTGTGATGCCGTTGCTGTTGGCGAAATCTGTTCTTCCCCCACAGCTGCCGCATTCCTGGATGCTTTCCGTGTAGCCGATCAGGGTAAGGGTGTTGCCTGTCTGTATGGTAACTACTCAGGCGATAACATGAACGTTAAGATGGCTGTCAAGATGGCTAAGAGAGACGGCATCGAAGTTAAGACTGTTGTTGCCAACGATGACGTTGCATCTGCTCCCAAGGATCAGAGAGAAAAACGTCGTGGTGTAGCCGGTGAAGTTCTGATGTGGAAGGTTGGCGGTGCCAAATCTGCTCAGGGTGCATCACTGGATGAAGTTATCGCTGCTGCCCAGAAGGCTATCGATAACACTCGTTCCGTAGGTATCGGTCTGAGTCCCTGCACACTTCCTGCTGTTGGTCATCCCAACTTTGAGATCAAAGAAGGTACCATGGAAGTAGGTATCGGTCATCACGGCGAACCCGGTATTGAAGTATGTCCTCTGCAGACAGCCCACGACATGGCCAAGCGTATGTGTGACGTTGTTCTGCCGGATTATCCCTTCGTAGCCGGTGATGAAGTTGTTGTTCTGGTTTCCGGTCTGGGTGCTACTCCTATTATGGAACTCTATGTTCTGTATGATGAAATTGATGTTCTTCTTAAAGAAGCCGGCATCAAGACACACAAAGCTTATGTAGGCAACTATTTCACATCTCTTGAAATGATGGGTGCTACACTGACCATCATGAAGCTGGATGATGAACTGAAAGAACTGATCGATATGCCGGCTACAAGTATGGGTCTGACACAGGAACAGTATGTTGCTGACGATGCTGAAGTCGTTGTACATGAAGCTAAGACAGAATCCTGCGCTAAGACAGAAGTTGTTGCCGCAACAGAAGCCAGCGCTGATGGCGCCTTCCTTAACAAGAACGGTAAGCCGGTTCTGCTGAAGATGGTCAAAGCTATCCAGGATAAGAAAGATTACCTGGCAGAAGTTGATGGTCTGATCGGTGACGGTGACCATGGTATGAACATGAACAAGGGCTTCACCCTGTTCGAAAAAGCTCAGGAAGGCACAGAATACACTCTGACAAAGGGTATGTATGATCTGGGTAACATCCTGTTCTCACAGATCGGTGGTTCAATGGGCCCGATCTATGGCACAGTCTTTATGGATGCTGCCGATGCAGGCGATGCTATGACAGAAATCACTGTTCAGGGTCTGGCTGATATGCTGGGTGCCGGTCTTGCCGGTCTTCAGGAAATCGTTCAGGCTCAGGTTGGCGATAAGACACTGGTTGATACACTGTCTCCGGCTGTTGATGCCCTGAAAGCAGCTGCCGCAGCAGGCAAGGCTCTTCCGGAAGCTCTGGAAGATATGAAAGCTGCTGCTCAGAAGGGTATGGAATCCACTAAGGATCTGGTCGCCAAGTTTGGTCGTTCAAGCCGTCTTGGTGAACGCTCCAGAGGCGTTCTGGATGCCGGTTCTGTTTCATGCTGCATCATTCTGCAGGCCATGGCCGACGGTATTGCTGAAACATTATAATTGCATTATTTGAAAGATTTATAAGAGGTATACAATATGAAAATCGCCGTTGGTTGTGATCCCAATGCTCAGGCTTACAAAGAAGAAATGATCGAATACATCCAGTCACTTGGTCACGAAGTCGTTGACTATGGCAGCGATGATCCGGTTTATGCAAATGTTGCTATCGCTGTTGCTGAAGATGTTGCTGCAAAGAAAGCCGATCGTGGCGTTCTGTTCTGCGGTACAGGAATCGGCGAAATGCTGGCAGCAAACAAGTTTAAAGGCGCTTATCCTGCCAACGTCCTGAACGTTTATTCTGCAAAACGTGCCTGCCTGTCAAACAACTGCAACATCATTACTCTGGGCAGCCAGGTAACAGGCAACATGTTAGCCAAAGAATTGATCGGTGCATATCTCTCCTGCGAATTCGTTTACAACGAAAGATCCGGTAAGAAGGTTGATGCTATCGTCAACTATGAGATGTCTCACTAATCAGTTCGATTGAGCAGTCATTCAAACTGAATAAAGCATAAGAAAATCCCTGGTAAGCTTTTGCAAACCAGGGATTCTTTTGCATTGTTTGGATTTAACAGGTGTGACTAATGGGTCATCACTCCATCAGATCGGCAAATGTTTCTTTCATAGCCGGGTACAGTTTTTTGAAGCGGCAATAACGTTCTTCGTAAAGAGCGGCCAGCTCTGCATCGGGTTCGATGGTCTCAACCACTTTGTTGAAGCAGTCAACAGCCTCGATAATGCTGCTGTAGGCTCCGCTGGCAACCATAGCCAGGATAGCACCGCCGTAGCCGGGGCCCTCTTCGGTGGCAGGAACATCCAGACGGACATTCAGGACATTGGCAATGATCTTTCTCCAAAGAGGACTCTTGGCACCACCGCCGCAGATGTAACTGTGAGAAATATCGATGCCCAGAGATTTGGCAACTTCTGTGGAATCACGAAGGGCAAAGGCTACGCCTTCCAGAACAGCCTGTGTCATGTCGGCACGGGTATTGTCCATAGTCAGACCGATGAAGCAGCCTCTTGCGTTGGTATCATTGATGGGAGAACGTTCGCCCATCAGATAAGGCAGGAAGTAGACGTGGTTACGACCCAGCTTATCAGGGGTAATAGCTGTCTGTTCGTCAGCGTACTGATTGGTGCCCAGGATATCGTCCATCCACCATTTGTTGCAGGAAGCGGCGGAAAGCATGCATCCCATCAGATGGTAATGACCATTGGCATGGGCAAATGAATGCAGGGCGTTGAATGGGTCTACGCCGAAACGGTCGCTGGAGATAAAGATGGTACCTGATGTACCGATGGAAATATTGCAGTCACCATCATGTACTGTACCGGTACCGATAGCAGCGGCAGCATTGTCGCCGGCACCTGCTGCAACCACAACGTCTTCAGGCAGACCCAGACGCTCAGCTACATCCGGTTTTAATGTACCAACAGCTTCATAACTTTCGTAGATGCCGGGCAGCTGTTCTTCCTTCACATCGCAGATGTCCATCATTTCCTTGGACCAGGTGCGGTTTTTAACATCGAACAGCAGCATGCCGGAGGCATCAGATACATCTGTAGAAAATGTGCCGGTTAAGCGATAGTTGACGAAATCCTTAGGCAGCATGATCTTGCAGATACGGGCAAAATTCTCAGGTTCGTTGGCTTTCATCCAGAGAATCTTGGGAGCGGTGAAACCGGCAAATGCAATATTGGCAGTGAGCTGGGACAGGCGCTCCTTGCCGATGACATCGTTAAGATAATCAGTTTCCTTCTGAGTACGGCCGTCGTTCCAGAGAATACAGGGACGGATAACCTTATCCTCTTTGTCCAGTACAACCAGACCATGCATCTGACCGGCGGTACCGATGCCCTTGACGGCACTCTTGTCATAACCCTCCAGCAGTTCGCCAAGACCGTCTTCGATGGCAGTCATCCAATCTTCGGGAGACTGTTCAGACCAGCCCGGATGGGGGAAATCGATGGGATAGGTTCTTGTTAATGTCTTGCAGATACAGCCATTTTCATCTGTCAGAATGAGTTTTACGGAAGATGTTCCAAGGTCAATACCAATATAAAACATAGCGGATTCCTTTCCTAAGTGATATATGAGAACAATAGCATGTTTTATAGGAGAAGCCAAGTAACGGGCGGGAACCTGTTGAAGGAAAATGTTTTGATGATGAAAAAAATGTGAATTGTATTCTACTTTCTGTGAGAATATGCGATAATAATGTGCTAGTTATGCATTAATACTCGGAGGATTATACCTTGATTGAAGTAAGAAACCTAGTTAAACGTTATGACGATTATTTAGCCGTAGATGATATCAGCTTCGATATTGAAGAGGGTAAAATTTACGGTTTTTTGGGTCCCAACGGTGCCGGTAAGAGTACAACTCTTAACATGATGACCGGGTGTCTGTCATCTACGGAAGGTACCATTAAGATCATGGGTCACGATATCTACGAAGAACCCAAGGAAGCTAAGAAATATATTGGCTATCTTCCTGAGCTTCCTCCTATTTATCCGGACATGACAGCCAGAGAGTATCTGAAGTTTGTAGCCCAGCTCAAACACATTCCCAAGAAGGAAATCGATGGCCATGTTGAAGAAGTTATGAAGAAAGCCCGTATCGATCACGTAGCTGACCGACAGATGAAGCAGCTGTCAAAGGGCTACAGACAGAGATGCGGTATCGCTCAGGCTATCGTTGGCTATCCCAAGATCATCATTTTGGATGAGCCTACCGTTGGTCTGGATCCCCTTCAGATGGTGGAGATCAGAGAGTGGATCAAAGAATTGGCTCAGGAACATACCATTATCTTGAGCAGCCATATTCTGACAGAAATCAGTGCCATCTGCGACAGAGTTATCATCATCAACAAGGGTAAGCTCTATGCAGACGATACCATTGAGAATCTGGATCATATGCTTTCCAAAACCAATCGTCTGAGCCTGACAGTGGTTGCCCGTGAGGCCAATGTCAGAAGTCTTCTTAAGGATTCACCTTTCGGATCTTCCTTCGAGATCAACCCCTCAGAAGAGAAGAATGCCGTGGACGTATCCATCGACTTTGAGAAGGAAGAAGATCTGCGTGCAGAAGTTTTCATGTACTTTGCCAAAGCAGGCTATCCCATTATCAAGATGAATTACGACAAGAAATCACTGGAGGAGATTTTCTCCAGCATTACACAGCAAGGAGAAAAATAATGGCAGCTATTTACAAAAGAGAGTTGCAGTCTTACTTCATGGGCATTATCGGCTATGTATTCGTTGCCTTCCTTCTGGTTATATTCGGCATCTATACAGCAACCATTTGCCTGACCAGTAAGTACGCCAACTTCGAATATGTTCCATATGCAATGAAGTATGTCTTTCTTATTACCACACCTATTCTCAGCATGAGAGTTCTTTCTGAAGAAAGAAAGCTGAATACAGACAAGCTTCTGTTCTCAACAGCTGTGGAATCTTACAAGATCGTATTTGGGAAATATCTGGCCATGCTGACTGTTATGGCTATTCCTTTTATCGTTACCTGCGCCTATCCCGTGATTCTGTCAAAATACGGCAAGGTCCCCATGCTTACAGCTTATAGTTCCATCTTTGGTCTGTTTCTGATGGGTGCAGCTCTGCTGGCTATCGGCATGTTCTCATCTTCACTGACAGATAGTCAGATCGTAGCCGCCGCTATCTGCTTTGGCATGATCCTGGCTGCCTATCTGGCAAATGATATAACAGGTCTGGTTTCCAAAACGGTTTTCTCAGCACTGATCGGTTATACCGTTATCGTTCTGATCATCGGCGGTATCACAAGATACGTATCAAAGAGTTGGAGCTTTGCAGGCAGTATTGTTCTCTTATTTGAAATCCTGGTAGTGGGCATTTATTTCATTAAACCCTCTTTAGAAGTCAGCTCATTTTCCGGTTTGTTAGGAACCATTGCTGTATTTGATAAGATGGATACCTTTAAAAATGGTGTTTTCGATATCAGTACAGTGATCTATTACCTGTCAGTCATCGGCGTATTTTCATTTTTCAGTATCCAGTCTCTCGAAAAGAGACGCTGGGGTTGATCATTTGTGTGGCAGAGAAGGAGTGAAAATACATGAAGTTAAATAAGAAAATATCTAAACAGTTCCGAGGCGGGGCTTACAGTATTGTGGTGAGCCTGATTGTGCTGGCACTGGTTTTTCTGGTTAATCTGATCGTAGGACAGCTGCCTAAGGGAGTTCTCCAGTATGACACAACCAATAAAGGCTTATATACACTGTCTGAACAGTCTGTGGAAATTGTCAAAGGACTGAACGAAGACGTGACTATGTATATCATCTGTCAGCCCGGCAGCGAGGATGACAGAGTTTACAAGTTGGTTGAAAGATATGCAGATCTGAATGACAAGATCACTGTCAAACACGTGGATCCTGTTCTTGAACCCACTTTTACAAGCCGCTATACAGAAGGCACTGTAGAAAATAACAGTATCATCGTGGAGAGTATGAGACGCTCCACCGTCATCTACAACAAGGATATCTACACCTATATGTATGATGACTATTATGACACTTCCTATGAAGCATTTAGCGGAGAGGCTGTCATTACATCTGCCATCGACTATGTCACTGCAGAAGACATGCCCAAGCTCTATATGCTGACAGGCCACAATGAACCCACACTTTCAAGTGAGATCATTGACGGAGTAGGTCGTGAGAACATTATCTTTGACAGCATAAGTCTGGTAGGTAATGAGATTCCCGCTGATACAGCTTGTCTCTTTATTAATGCTCCCAGAGTGGATCTTTCTGCTGAAGAGACGGCCAAGATCAAGTCTTACCTTTCTGATGGCGGCAGAATGATGCTGGTTACAGATTATCAGCAGACAGCTATGCCCAATCTTGAGTCTATTATGGCTGATTACGGTGTGGCTCCCATCGACGGCATCGTTGTAGAAGGCGATATGTCTAAGGTTATCTCCGGCTACAATCATTACATCATGCCCGACTTTGGTTCTCATGTTATCGTCGATCCTCTGAAGGAAAACAATTCCAAGGTTCTTATGCCGGTATCTTTTGGTATTGAAACGGCCTCTGAACTGAGAAGCTCTCTGACAGTTACACCGCTTCTGATCACAAGCGACAGCGCTTATTCCAAGACTGCCGGCGCTGATATGACTACTTATGAGAAGGAGTCCGGTGACCTTGACGGCCCCTTCGATGTAGCCGTTGCTATTGAAGAAGCTTATGGTGACCAAAGCACTAAGATCGTATGGTTCACAAACAGCAACTTCCTGGTAAAGGAAGTTGACGAGGCAGTATCCGGAGGCAACTCCGACATTTTCCTCAACTCACTTGGCTGGATGTGTGAGAGAGACAATGGTATCTCCATCAGAGCCAAATCACTGGCTATGGATTATCTGACCATTGATGGCGCAAGCGCATCTAGATTCAGTATCATTACCATTGGCGTCTTGCCGGCATTGATAATTGTGGCAGGTATTGTCGTGATTATCAGAAGGAGGAAGAAGATTTGAAAAAACAGACCAAGACGGTTTTGATTCTGGCAGCGGTGCTTGTGGTGCTGTTTGGCGTGTATTTTGTACTGTTTAACGGCAGTGAATCCACCGATGACAGTGAGACAGTGATCCGCAGTGAGAAGCTGGAAAACATTGCTTCTGTTGTGATTGAAAACGAGGGGGGCACCTTCACCTTTTCACACGATGGTGATACCTGGACATATCTGGAAGACACCACTTTCCCGGTGAATAGTGCATTTTTAGAATCCATGGAGAAGGGCGTTACAGAGGTTCGTGCCAAGCGTCGTGTCAAGAAAGACCTGACTGATAAGGCGGAATTTGGCCTGGATAAACCTCAGAGCATTGTTACAGTGAAGCTGAATGACGGATCTTCATTCCATATCTATGTAGGCGCTGAGAACCAGACCACAACAGACTATTACATTGTTTGCGACGGGGTGGATGGTATCTACAGTACCAAGGACACTTATGCCAGACGTTTCTGCAGAACTATTCTGGACATGGCCAGCAAGAAACTTATTCCGGATGTGGACATTGCGGAAGTCAGCAGTATTAAGGCACAGACTCCGGATGAAAGCTTTGATGTCGTCTATGTAGAGGATGGTGCTTCAGTTTATTACACCGATAAGGTCAATCGCTTTGTTCTGGCAGACGGCAAGTATTATTCATCATCTGACAAATTAGCCAAGGCCCTGAAGGACGCCATCGTCAATCTAAGCTTGGACCAGTGTATTGCTTATAAGCCCACGGAACAGCAGCTGGCTGAGTATGGACTTAAAGATCCCCGCAGATGTTTTGAGCTGACTTATAAGGATGGTGGCCAGGAATGCACCTCCGTCATAAAGATCGGCAATGAGATGACACTTCAGAATAAAGAGGGAATCTCCGTTAAGAATACGGTGGTCTACTTTGAAAAAGAAGATATCGTCTTTATTTCAAACAATGAAAACATGGCAGAGCTCATGGACATGTCTATAGCCACCCTGCGATCACCTCGTGTCAGCAAGGTTGAATTCGAAGAGATCGATGCCATTGATCTTTCTACACCACAGGAAAAGCACACCATCGAACTTGTGAGAAGTACTGACAAGGACCTGCAGGGCGATGATATGACAGTGGTCAGTTATAAGCTGGACGGCACAGCTGTGGAAGATGATCTTTGGGATATCACCTATGTTATCAACAGCATGAATGCAGATAGTTTCCCGGATCAGGAAGTGGAAGTTCCTGAGGAAGCTGATGCCGAGATCGTCTTCACCAGAAATTCCTGCGGTGATACCACAGTGACCATTCGTTACTATAAATTCGACAATAACTTCTATTTGGTTGAAGTAGATGGTTATGAAGGATTCCTGGTAAATCGAAAAGATGTTGAAAACTTGATTGTTCAGATTGAAAATTATTAAAAAATACAGAGCAATTCAGGGAGGGGATTCTGGAAAAACACAGAAATGAATCAATACAAACCCACATAAACAAATGTTTTTCATGTGGTATCTTGTGGGAAATGTTGACAAAGTGACGAATTGGAAGTATATTTCATATGATGCTATTGTTAAAGGTGTCGGTTTTTGACGACATAGAAAGGGAAAGTACATGAGCGCATATCTGGTAGGTTGTGACATCGGAACAAGTGGAACCAAATCCGTCGTTATGAACGAGGAAGGCGTTGTTCTTGGTAAACATACAATCACATATAACACACTGACAAACAGCCTTGGTTGGGCAGAACATGATCCGGAAGATTACTGGAATGCTTCTGCTGATACTATTAAAGAAGCAATCAGACAGTCTAAGGTAGATCCCAAGGATATCAAGGGCGTTTCTGTATCAGGTCAGTCACCTGCCTGCATTCTGATCGACAAGAACCTTAAGCCCCTGCAGCTTTCTCATTTCTGGATGGACAGACGTGGCGTTAAAGAAGCTCAGGCTATTAAAGAAATCGTTGGCGAAGACCATGTCTTTGACGTAAGCGGCAATCCGACTGACCCTTATTACGGAACAGTTAAACTCCTTTGGGAGAAGAACAATCGTCCGGATCTGTATAAAGAAGCTGTCAAGATGCAGAATCCCAACGATTACACCAGAATGAAGCTTACCGGCAAGTTGGTAACAGACGCTTCCAACGCCAGCCTTACAGGTATCACATTCGACATCGTTAATCGTAAGTGGGATACAGATATGATCGAGAAGATCGGTCTTGATCCCGACAAGTTCCCGGAAGCTTTCGCCTGCGAAGAAATCGTTGGTGAAGTTACAGCAGAAGCTGCTGAAAGAACCGGTCTTGCTAAGGGCACACCCGTTGTTGCCGGTACAGTTGACTGCAACGCTGCATGGGTAGCAAACGGTATCTTATACGATGGTGAGATGTCTCTTGCCATGGGTTCTGCCGGTGTTCT
Source organism: Candidatus Equihabitans merdae (assembly GCA_018065025.1). Classification (GTDB taxonomy): domain Bacteria; phylum Bacillota; class Clostridia; order Lachnospirales; family Lachnospiraceae; genus Chordicoccus; species Chordicoccus merdae. The sequence continues at coordinate 7,226 of JAGHUB010000281.1, read as the reverse complement.
TGGTGTTATTCATAAACAGCCCAAGTTCACAAAGAACATGATCACAATCGTTCATCCGTCAGTTGGCGATCCGATGTACTCAACAGTTGCTGCTACATGCAGCTGCGGTGCTCTCCTTCGTTACTACAGAGATGAATTTGCTGATATCGAAGCTATCGTTGCTGATAAGACAGGTAAGAACCTCTACACATATCTCTGCGAAAGAGCTGCCAAGATTCCGGTTGGTGCTGAAGGTCTTATTACAGTTCCTTACTTCATGGGCGAACGTACACCCATCTGGGAGCCTCAGGCCCGCGGTATGATGTTTGGTATGAACTATTCACACACCAAGGATCATATGCTTCGTTCCTTCCTGGAAGGCGCTTGCCTTGCTATCAAGGACAACTTCGAGATGATGAGAGACACAGGCGTCAACATGAAGACTCCTCTGGTTCTTGCTGAAGGCGGCGCTCAGAGCCCGATCTGGAGACAGATCGTCAGTGACGTTCTCAATGTGGATAGCGTATACATGGCAGATGCCAAAGCTGCTCCGGAAGGTAATGCTATCATCGCCGGTGTAGGTACCGGTGTATTTAAAGACTACAGCGTCGTTAAGGATTGGGTAAAGGTATCCGATGAATCCAAGCCGAATCAGGAAAATGCCGCTAAGTATGACGAGATCATCAAGATCTACAGACGTCTGTATCAGGAAGTCAAGGGCGAATACGCTGAACTTGCAGAATTGGTAAGCAAGCTTGACAGAATGTAATTTATTAAGGTCGATTCCGCAATAGTGCGGTCGATATATACTTCAAAAGAGAAAGGAAGAAAGTATGAGAAAGAAAGTTTTGTCAATGAGCCTTGTTGCTGTCATGGCATTCGGTCTGCTGGCCGGCTGTGGCGCCAAACAGGAAGCTGCTCCCGCTGAACCGGCTGCTGAAGAAGAAGCAACCGAAGAGGAAGCAACTGAAGAAGAAGCTGCTGAAGAAGCAACAGAAGAAGTTGCTGCTGACGCTAAGGATGCTTCTGAGTACACAATCGTTATGTGTGCTAAGCACGAAGGTATCTCATGGTTCGATGACATGAGAATCGGTATCGAAGAATTCGCAGCTGATACAGGCGTTAACGCTTATCAGATCGCTCCCGAAGGCGGCGACCCGGCTAAACAGCTTCAGATGGTTGAAGACCTTATCGCTCAGGGCGTAGATGCTATCTGCGTAGTTCCGAATGATGCTCAGTCTATGGCTCCGGCCCTTCAGAAGGCCAGAGATGCCGGTATCGTTGTTATCGGTCACGAAGCTCCGGACATCCTTGACTCTGTTGACTATGACCTGGCTGCTTTCACAAACGCTTCTCACGGCGAACGTTTCGGTGAAAACCTGGCTGCTAACATGAACAACGAAGGCAAATTCGCTTCTCTCGTTGGTATGCTGACAATGGTTCCCCATATGGAATGGTGGCAGGGCTGCGTTGACTACGTTGCTGAAAACGCTCCGGATATGGAACTGATCAACGCTGAACCCTACGAAGATAAGAACGACAACCAGATCGCTTATGACAAGGCTGTTGAAGTTATCAAAGCTAACCCGGATATCATGGGCTTCACAGATTCTGCTGCTTCAGGTGCCGGTATTGCTCAGGCTCTGCAGGAAAGAGAAAGAAATGACATCGCTCTGGTATCTACAGCTGTTCCCAGCCAGGCTGGCGAATACATCAGATCTGGCTTCATGGATGCCGGTCTTGCTTGGAGACCCGCTGATGCTGGTTATGTAACATGCATGATCGCTCTGAAGGTTCTTCAGGGTGAAGCTATCGAATCCGGTATGGACTTCGGCAAAGACGGTTACACAAACGTCAGAGTTGAAGGCAACGCTATCTTCGGCGAAGCTCCGCTGGTATTCACAGCTGACAACATTGATGAGCCCCAGTTCGCTTTCTAATTGTTGCTGAAAGACATTAATTAGGGAATAAGTTCTGCTGCCCCTGTAACAGGGGGCAGCAGAATCATGCTATTGGGAGGTTGTCGTGGAAAAGAACGTATTGGTTGCGACTAATATCAGTAAGAGTTACGTTGGTGTACGTGCTCTTGATAAAGTCAGCGTTACAATTAAAGAAGGCGAAGTAAAGTGCCTTGCCGGTGAAAACGGCTGCGGTAAATCAACCTTTGTTAAGCTCATGTCAGGTGTAGAACTGGCAGATAAAGGTGAGGGAACAATCGTCCTTAACGGACGTGAGATTGACAAGTCCAAACATAACGTAATCTCAGCTATTAATGAAGGTATTCAGGTTATCTATCAGGATCTTTCTCTGTTCGACAACATGACAGTTGCCGAAAACATCGCTTTGAACAAGATGATCAAAGAGAAGAGAAAGCTTACAAATAAAAAAGAAGTATACGAAATCGCAAAAGCTGCACTTGAACAGATCGGTGTTGAGATGGATCTCGATGCTATCATTCAGGAGATTTCAATCGCAAATCGTCAGATCGTCGCTATCTGCAGAGCTTTAGCCCTTGATGCTAAACTCTTATTCATGGACGAACCGACAACAGCTTTAACAAAGAAAGAAATTGAAAGACTTCTTGACATCGTTAGAGCACTTAAAGCAAAAGGCATCGCCGTAGTTTTCATCAGTCACAAACTGGATGAAGTTATGTCTGTTGCCGACTCTATCACTGTATTCAGAGATGGTAAACTCGTTAAGAACATGGAAAAAGACGAGTTTGACGTCAAGAAGCTCGTTTATTATATGACGGGTAGAGAAGTTGAGTATTCACACTATGAAAGAAAGAATACCAGCGATGCTCCCGTACTTGAGCTCAAAAACATGACCAAGACAGGTCAGTACAACAATATCAACCTTTCAGTAAGAGCCGGTGATATCGTTGGTCTGACAGGTCTGCTGGGTTCCGGTCGTACAGAACTTGCTCTTTCTGTATTCGGTCTTAACCCCATCGAAAAGGGTGAAATTTGCCTGAACGGCAAGCCGGTTAAGATTGGTTCTCCGGTTGACGCTGTTCGTAATGGTATCGCCTTACTTCCGGAAGAAAGAGCAACACAGGGTCTGCTTCTTAACAAGGATATGACAGATAACGTTTCTGTTGCAATCCTTAAGCAGATGACCAATGCTGTTGGTATTCTGAACAAGAAGAAACGTTACGATCTGGCTAACCAGATGATTAAGAGATTCCGCGTTCGTATCCCCAATGCAGATACACTGATTAAGACTCTGTCCGGTGGTAACCAGCAGAAAGTTGTTCTTGGTAAGTGGGTTGCTTCAGAACCGAAGTTGTTCATCCTTGACTCACCCACAGTTGGTGTAGATATCGGTTCTAAATCAGAAATCTACGAACAGATTCAGGCTCTTGCAGCTGAAGGCATGGCCGTTATCATTATTTCTGACGAAGTAGAAGAAATCTGTGCAAACTGCAACAGAGTTACAGTTATGTTCCAGGGTAACATCGTCAAGGAATTCGATGAAGCTGATATGAAGGGTGAAGATGCTCAGGATAAGATCACTGAAGCTATTCATTCCCTGACAAAGAGTAAAGCCGGTAAGGAGAGTGAGACAGTATGAGTAAAATGAAAGATTCAAAAAAGAAGTTCACTTTCACAACCGAGAAATTCCTTATTCTCATCATCGTTCTGTATTGTATCGTTGTAACATGCGTTAACCCAGGTTTCTTCTCTGCAGCTACACTGTTCGATATGATCAAGTCATCTGCAGGTAGTATGGTTGTAGCCATGGGTCTGCTGCTTGTTATTATCACCGGTGGTATCGATGTATCCTTTACAGCTGTTGCTATTTCATCCGGCTACATCGCTACAACCATTATGATGAATACCGGTATCAATAACATTTTCTTCGGATTTGCTATTGCTATCATTATTGGTATCGTTCTTGGTCTGATCAACGCTGTTCTGATCCATGTTACCAAGATGGAACCCTTCATCATCACTCTGGCCACACAGAGTATTTTCCACGGCTGCCTGACAACATTCGTTGGCACAAAGAATATCGGTTCTGTTGATATTCCGACAGCCATCACTAAGTTCGGTGGTGCCAGACTTTTCACTATGACAGACGAATATGGCAACAAGACAGGTCTTTCAATCTACATCCTGATCGTTATTGCTGTCGTTGCTCTTACATGGTGGATCATGTACAAGACTATGCTTGGCCGCTCTGTATTCGCTCTGGGCTGCTCAGCTGAATCTGCAAGAAGAGCCGGTTTCAACAGCTGGAAGACACACCTCTTCGTTTATGCCTACATCGGCATGCTGGGTGCTATCTACGGTATGCTTTCAATCGGTGGTGTTAATGCTTGTAACCCGGTTTCCATGGTTGGTACAGAGCTGACAATCATTGCTGCTGTTATCATCGGTGGTGCTAAGGTAACAGGTGGTTCAGGTTCTATCCTTGGTACACTTCTCGGTGTATTCATCATGTACCTGTTCAACCAGACACTGGTATTTCTTGGATTCTCCTCCTCATGGAACAACCTGTTCCTGGGTGTCGTTCTGATCGTAAGTATCGTTATTACTTCTTATCAGGAAAGACGTAAGAATAGAAGATTATTCATTTTCACAGAGTAAAGAGGAGAGAAGATATGAAAAAATTAAAAGCATCCATGAGAAGCGATCTTACGCTGACCATTCTTGTATTCTTTACAATTGCTATTCTGGTATTCCTGGCTATCACCCTGGGTCCCAAGGTATATAACGGAAGAAACTTCCAGAGTATGGCTTTCCAGATTTCTGAATTCGCTGTTCTGGCGTTTGGTATGGGTCTGGCCATGTTGCTTGGCGGTATCGATCTGAGTATCGTTGCCAATGCTAACCTTTCCGGTATCATGTGTGCCTTCGTCCTGTCCAATGCAGCTATTGTTGCATCACTTGGCGATGGCGCTACAATCGCTATTGCTGTCATCGTTGCTCTGGTAGTTGGTACAGTCGGTGGTCTCTTCAACGGCTTCCTCATTGCAAAATGTTCAGTTCACCCCATCGTTGCTACACTGGGCACCATGACTTTATACAATGGTATCAGTACAGCGTCTACAGGTGGTAACGGCGTCAGTGGTTTCCCGAAAGCTTTCACAAACCTGGGTGTAGCAACTGTTTCAGGCGTACCGGTTCTTTTCATCATTTTCATGGTTCTTGCCATCATCGTCATCTTCGTTATGACTTACACAGGTTTTGGTAAGAAGATCTACATGATCGGTGAAAACCACACAGCCGCCAGATTCTCAGCTATCAACAATGAAAAGTGCATCATGATCATCTATGCTATGGCCGGTTTCCTGGCTGGTGTATCCGGTATCATGATCAGTGCCCGTGTTAACTCTTCAAAGGTTGGTTACGGTGATACTTATCAGCTGCAGGCCATCCTGGTAGCCGTTCTGGCCGGTATCAGCCCGTCAGGTGGTAAAGGTAAGATGGCCGGTATCCTTCTGGCTCTTGCCTGCACACAGATTCTGCAGAGTGCCTTCACAGTATGGCAGTTCACACCTTATTCAAAGAAACTTATCTGGGGCGTTATGCTTCTGGCTATGCTCTTTGTTAATAAGATCATCGACTACCTTGACACTCAGAAACAGAAACAGTTACTTGACCTTCAGCTTGCACAGGATGCCGAATAATTCCTGGATAGGAGCATAATATGAATATCAAAGAAACAGCTGCTATTATCGTAGAAGAATATAAAGCTGTATTTGATCGTCTCGATGAAAAGATGATCGAAGACTTCATTGAAATCATCAAGAGTCATAAGAGAATCTTCTTCATTGGTGTAGGTCGCGAAGGTATGGCAACACGTGCCTTCTGCATGAGAATCATGCATATGGGTTACGAAGCTCACTGGATTTGGGACGATACAACTCCCGGTATTCAGAAAGGCGATCTGCTTATCGCAACAAATGGTGGCGGCACAATCGGCCATATCAATTATGTTTGCGATCAGGCTAAGAAAGCCGGTGCAGATATTGTCATCGTAACAGGCAGCCCGGATCCCAGTTCTGAACAGTATGCAGACTTCACAGTCTTTATTCCCGCCTGTGTTTACAGAGGAAAAGCTGATGTTGTTCCGTCAATTCAGCCCATGGGTAATCTGTTCGAACAGTGCCTGCTGATCACATTCGATCTGATCATCATGAAGATGGTAGACGAAGATCCGGATCAGTCCTTCGAAAAGATGTCTAACAGACATAGAAATGTTGAGTAATCAAAACTGAGTTATCAAAAGAACCCCGACCTGCGTAAAGCAGATCGGGGTTTTTGCTATATGTATTTACTCCCGATCCGTAATCGGGGCCTGTGTTGTGTGAAGAATGATTGTCGCTTTGGCATCACCAATCAATGGATTGGTGATAATGTGCGGGGTGACAGTTTATCAATAATCATACCCATCAAAAAGCAGGGGATAGGTCATCTCAGCAAATGCGTACTGGGTCATGTATTCGGTGGGTTCCATGGTGGCCTTGCCATCCTGATAATCGAAATGGTCGCAGCTTACCAGTTCACGGTTGATGCCCAGTTTACCCTTGCTGGTACGGATCACATCACCGATGCCCAGTTCTTCGAAGGTGTTCAGCAGGTCCTGTCTCAGATTGTTGAAGTAAGAACGCTTCTCTTCATCTTCAAAGAGGACAGCCATGATCTCACGGGTACCGCAGTCTGCACCATTTCTGTCGACAAGATAGGCCAGCAGTTCTTTGGTGCGGTTATATTTGAAGTTAATGGGGGTGTCGTTAAAGTAGGCTTCAAAACTGCCGAAGCAGTGGAAGGTAACCGGCAGCTTGCCGTCATTAACTTCGTAACGCAGATGGTCCACAGCCTTCTGAATCTTCTCTTCAGTAACGGGCTTAACGATATAGCCACTGCAGTACATTTCGAAGGCATCGGGCATATATTCGGTGTAACCGGTGCAGAAGATAATGTTAATGCGGGGATACATTTCCTGCAGTTCCTTGGCCATGGTGATACCATCCAGGATACGCATGTTGATATCCAGGAAAGCGATATCAATAGGATGTTCCTCAGCGAAGGCCAGGGCCTCTTCGGCATCCAGGAAATCGTTCATGGTGGCATTGGGCAGAACTTCTTCCACCGCGTCTTTCAAAAGTTCCAGAACCATGGGTTCGTCGTCCACTAACAGTAGATTCATCGTGCTTTCTCCTCATTCAGATAAATAGTTGCTTTGGTGCCGACACCGGGAGTGCTTTCGATCTCCAGGCGACCACCGGATATCAT
>JAGHUB010000071.1 GCA_018065025.1 Candidatus Equihabitans merdae | reverse complement strand
TTGGCCTGGTCACTATTACGGCCCTTAATAATCTGCTCCAAAGGATATTTCAGACCATTGCCCTCTTCCGGAGAGGTGTAATAGCCAAAATGCGTCATGATGTATCGATTCAGATAAAGGGCATTTCCGGTGGAATAAGGTGATTCCTCCAAAGAAATCATGCCCATACCGGAAGACTTGCCTCTGCCGCTTAAGAGTTGGCCCGTTGATACCGTGTTTTGGGAAATGTTTCCGGCATCAGGGCAGACCAGGTTCATCAAAGAGCTCTTACGTAATGTTTCAATAGACTCCAAGGGGTTGACCACTTGAGATGGCGTTCCTTCTCCACCGCCTGAGTTCCCGCTTGCACCGGTCCCACTTCCTGCCCCCGATGAGTCACTGCCGGCAGCCTCTTCCCTGGCTGCTTCAGCCTGAGCTTTGACCCCGGCATAGCCTTCCGAGGGCAAACCACCTTCAGCACCATTGGCTCGCTGCTCAGCTTGCTGACTATCATTTAGCAAGCCCTGAATGCCTTCCGACAAGGTCCCAAGACCATCTGTCAGCAGGGTTTCTTTGGCTGCCATCTCTGCCTGCAAGGCAAAGACGCCACCATCCTGATCGGTGGCCAGAGTATAGCCGGTTATAGACATGGATTCTGATGACAAAGAAAGCAGATTGCTGCCTCCGGTAAGGCGGCCCTTTCCGGGAGAAAGGATGTAACTCATGGCTTCTTCCAGAAAATCACAGGTCTGCTCATGATGAAGTTCCGCTGTACCGTAGCCACCGTCCACGAAAAATAAATCGTAACGTTCCATCAGGTCACGGTCATAATGACCCAGAAGTGAAAACATAGCCTGATCCAGGGCATTGGCTGTCTGCATCCGTCCCGCCGCCACTTTGACGGCGAAAACGGACGCGAGGAACAGAGGTATCATCACACCAAGCATCAACGACAGATAAACGGTCATGACACCTGATGAGAGACGCGTATTGAACTCAGATCGCGTTACTTTGTGAGGCAACTTTCGACAGGATGTTATTGACAACAGATGTGAGCTGCTCTTTAAAAATGACCACCAATGCGATGAGCACCAGCAGCACCAGGATGATTTCAACGACGGTAACACCGTCTTCTTTAGAAAGGTATTCTTTAACATTCATACTGTTTCCTCCTTGAATTAACTGTCGGAAACAGACGGCCATCTATTTCGTGAAGGTACTATAACAACAAAGCCATTTGGCTTTCAATCCGACACATTTCCCAAATCTTACGTGGCTTTGTGTCGCAGTATTTCCAACTAAAGAAAGAATGCTTCCGCATTCTTTTGATGTCACTCCGCGACACAGCTCCCGATCACAGATCGGGGTAAATAAAAGAACAGGGCCTCCAATGATTGTCATTGAAGACCCTGCTATTTTTTATGCCTTATTCATATCAAGTACGGATTTTATACCTGCGGCAGATTCTTGAACAAACCTTCTGCAGCTTCATCAGATACAGCTGCCGGACCACCTACAACGATACCGGAATGATAATAATTATCATTGCAGTATTTCAAAAGAGCCGG
>JAGHUB010000374.1 GCA_018065025.1 Candidatus Equihabitans merdae | reverse complement strand
CAGCCAGGTTACGGCCGGGACGGATGGGGATGGTGTGGGATACTACACGGTTGCCCAGAATCTCGGTGTACTCATCTTCCATACCAAGACGATCGTACATCTTGTCGCGGCTCCACTCTTCCAGGTTAATGACCAGGTCGATGACCTGAGAATTCTTAACGTGCTCAACACCATAGAGCATTTTCACATCGATAACGCCGATACCACGCAGTTCGATGAAATGTCTGGTGACGTCCGGTGCGGAACCAACCAGAGTGGCTTCGGATATTTTCTTGATAACAACCACGTCATCGGTTACCAGACGATGGCCGCGGCGAACCAGTTCCAGAGCTGCCTCAGACTTACCGATACCAGAGTCACCGGTGATAAGAACACCTTCACCAAAGATTTCAACCAGAACACCATGTGTGGAAATAGAGGGTGCCAGTTCTTCACCCAGCCAGCGGATGATCTCAGCCATGCAGCTACTGGTGGAACGTTCTGTGAAGAATGTAGGAACACCGTACTTTCTGGCCAGATTCAGCATATCTTCTGTGGGCTCATTCATGGTTGTAAAGATAACACAGGGAATCTTACTGGAAATAAAGCGCTCATACATAAGATGACGGGTGTCTTCCTGCATCTGCATGATGTAACTGTATTCAACATGACCGATGATCTGAACACGTTCATTAAAGAAATGCTTGTAATAGCCGGCCAGCTGCAGGGCGGGACGATTGATTTCCGGAGTGGTGATCATGATCTTGTTCATGTCGATTTCCGGAGTAAGAACCTCCATGTGGATATTCTCGCAAAGCTTAGATAAAGATACTTTATTCATAAAACCTCCTGTGTTATAAGGCCATCTGTTCTCAGAGGCAGTCATTTTCACTTCATATATGCTCAAAACCCAAAGGCAACATCTGCTGTTGCCTTCATCCGTCCTGTTTACTTGGATGGAAGAACTTCCATACAGACTGGGCACTGGCCTCATTCATAGATGGGACTTCTCTCAGCTCGTCAATGCTTGCAGACCGAATGGCTTCGATATTCTGGAAATGTTTCATCAGAGCCCGACGACGTGTGGTGCCAACTCCCGGAATGTCATCCAGTATGGAGCGGACCTGGCCTTTGCTTCGAAGCAAGCGATGGTATTCGATAGCGAAACGATGGGCCTCATCCTGTATTCTTGTAATCAGGTGAAAGGCTTCACTGTGACGGTCGATGGGCATTTCCACATTATTATAATAGAGTCCACGGGTTCGGTGGTCATCATCTTTAACCGTACCACACACCGGAATATCCAGTCCCATTTTCTCAAGAACTTTAAGCGCAATATTGACCTGACCTCGGCCACCGTCCATGAGAATCAGGTCCGGCAGGTCCTCAAAACCTCTGGAAGTATTTACCCCTCGCTCAAAACGCCGGGTCAGCACTTCTTCCATAGAAGCGTAATCATTAGGGCCTTCTACCGACTTGATCTTAAACTTACGGTAATCTGACCGCTTAGGCTTACCCTTATCATAAACCACCATGGAACCAACGGATTCATAACCGCTGATGTTAGAAATATCGAAGGCCTCCATACGATCGGCCTTTTCGATTTTCAGCAGGTCCGCGATGGTCTTGACGGCACCCATGGTCTTCAGTTCTTCACGGCGGAGACGCTCACGATCCTGATTCAGAACCGTACGGGCATTTTCCGCAGCCATCTCTACCAGTTTCTCTTTCATGCCCCTCTTTGGCGCATGGAGGAAAACTTTACTGCCTCGCTTCTGAGACAGATACTCGCTAAGTAAGGCTTCATCCGGCAATTCATGCTGAACCAGAAGTTCCCTGGGTACATAAGGTGTACCGGCATAGTACTGGGAAATGAAGCCGGACAGCAGGGCTGCCGGTTCATCAGTCTCTCCGGCGGACAGATAAAAATGATCCCGGCCGATGAGCTTGCCGCCACGAACGAAAAATACCTGAACGACAGCATCTTTCATGAAGACGGAGGGATCTTTATTAACAGCTACAGCGATGATATCCCTGTCTTCCGCATCACCGGCAGTGATCTTCTGACGCTCACCAATCTGACGTACACTGTCGATAAGATCACGATATTCGGCGGCTTTCTCAAAATCCAGTTCCGCTGCTGCCGCTGTCATCTTGTCTGCCAGTCGTGACAGCTCTTCATCCACATGACCATCCAGGAAATGAATGGCTTTATCCACACAGGCCTGATAATCTTCCACAGAAATGCGATTTCGACATGGGGCATCGCAGCGTCCGATGTGGTGGTAGAGGCAGGGCTCCACGTTCCAGTTGTCGATCTTCTTGTCACAGGAACGAATATGGTAGAGCTTCTGCACCAGCTCGATGGTATCTCTTACTGCCGTGGAATTGGTGTAAGGTCCGTAGTACTTGGCATTATCTTTCTTAAGCTGACGGGTCAGGATGACGCGAGGGTATTTCTCGTATAAGGTCACCTTGATGAAGGGATAAGTTTTATCGTCTGTCAGCATGGTGTTGTACTTGGGCCGGTGTTCCTTGATCAGGTTATTTTCCAGAACAAGGGCTTCCAGTTCTGTGTCTGTGACGATGTACTCGAAGTAATCGATGAGGCTGAACTTGCGCTGGATCTTGGGTCCGCGGCGTCGCTGAGGATCGGGCTGAAAGTATTGTTTAACGC
>JAGHUB010000217.1 GCA_018065025.1 Candidatus Equihabitans merdae | reverse complement strand
CCCGTACTTCATTATAGATTTGGAGGTTTTTCTTATCTAGGGCTAAAGCCGGTATGGGAACCACTCGCAGAGCAAGTGGTTTTATTGGATTTGTATCCAATTGAAAACAGAACCGAAGATCCGTCACAAGATCTTCGGTTCTGTTTATATGTCGTTTCTATTATATATGTAGTTAGTCTTTATCAGAAAGCAGCGCGGTATGTATCAACAACCATCTGCTGTGTAGGTGATACCATATTGGCAGCCATGCAGGCGTCGGCTAAAGCAAGCTTGGCCAGAGCATCAAAATCCTTAGGATCAACTTTGCCCAGTTCACTAAGCTTCTTGGGGATACCTACCTGTTCTGACAGGCCACGGATATAAGCAACAACAGAACGTACAGCGTCTTCTGCTTTCAGCTGACCAAGACCAAGTGCTACTGCAATCTTTTCAAAGCGGCTATAGGAACGGCTGTCACGGCCATTGAACTCCATAACATAAGGAAGAAGAATAGCGTTGCAGACGCCGTGAGGTAAATTGTAGAAGCCACCCAGTGAATGAGCCATGGCATGAACCATACCGAGGCCGGCATTTGAGAAAGCCATACCGGCAACATATTCAGCATAGGCCATCATTTCTCTGGCTTCCAGATCATTGCCGTTGGCAACAGCTCTGGGCAGATAATCCTTAATAGTGGTAATAGCCCAATAAGCATCTTTATCAGTCAGAGGTGTTGACTGAGGTGTCAGAGCGGCTTCAATAGAATGAGTCATGGCATCCATACCGGTAGCTGCTGTCAGCTTGGGAGGCATTGACATCATAAAGTCTGTATCGTTGATAGCGATGTCTACCATACAGTTGGGGTCTACCATGCACATCTTACTGTGACGGACAGGATCTGTAACAATGTAGAAGGCTGTAACCTCTGAACCTGTACCGGCAGTTGTATTGATAGCGGCAATGGGAAGGCCTCGCTTTGAAGACTTGTTAACGCCTTCGTAATCCTCAACCTTGCCACCATTTGCCATCAGGATGCTGACTGCTTTGCAGGTATCGATAGCAGAACCGCCGCCTACTGCGATAAGCATGTCTACATTGAGAGCTCTGGCAGCTTCCAGACATTCATAGACGATATCTGTGGTGGGATTGGGTTTTACTTCATAATAAATAGCATACTCAACGTTAGCTTTTAAGACATAATCACCGACACGTTCAGCCACTTTTGATTCGAACAAAAAGTTATCTGTAACGATCAGTACGCGATGATAGCCTCGTTTCTGCAGTTCCTCAGTCAAGAGCTGAGTTGCGCCTTTGCCAAAGAAACTTGTTTTTACTGAGTTAAGTCTTTCCATACTCATTAACCACTTTCTGTCTGCAGGTATTCTATAAGAGACCTGAAGATGTTCTGCTTACTTGAACTCGATATTTCTAAGATCCGTGGGATCTATACGTTTCAACATTTCCAGCTCCTGTTTGCTGGGAGCATCGGTGTATCTCACACGAGAGATATCTACCGGGAAGCCGGTGTTTTCCACCACTTCCTGAGGAGAAACTCCCGGATGAACGGTATCCAGCACCAGACGGCCGCCTTCATATTTGAAAATGCACAGAGGTGTGACGATACGATCGATATTACCTCGAGTTGTGACAAAATCAACTTTCTCGACGAAAGTACGCTTGTCGTGCTTAGTTCTCCAGATAATAGCACGTCTGGCTGTAGGAATCAGGACAGCGCTGCCTGCACCACCGGGCATTCTGACCTTGGGTTTATGATAATCACCAATAACCGAAGCGTTGACATTGCCGTTGACATCAAACTGAATACCACTGAGGAAAGCTACGTCCAAGCGGCCACGCATAGACAGATCAAAAACTTCCTGAAGTGGAAAAATTGAAACCGCATTGTCAAAAAGTTCGAATCCGGCACTGGTTTCCTTCATCAGCTTGCGCACTTTAGGATCAACGCCGCCGGGAATATTAAGATGAACCGCATTGGGTGCATGTGTAGCTCTGGCCAGCATCGTTGCAATCATCGGCATATGTGAAGAGACACCATGGAATACGGTATTGCCGTCTTTGATCAGACGGGCCATAGCGCAGACCATAATGTCACAGGTTCTGAATCCACTCACCATGCTCTTACGCCGCCTCCTCTTCCCTGATAGTCTGTGGCTTCATTTCTCTCAAGATAAGAGCTAAGCTCTTCCTGAGTTTTAATGGCCTTAAATGCTTTGATGGCTTCTCGGTTGATGCCATACTTTTCAGGGCAGTCACAGGGAAATGCACCTTTGGGAACATGTACAACCGCGTTGACCAGGAAGTGGGGAACATCCGCCTTTTCCTTAGCAAATGCAAATCGGTTATCCGGCACAATAGTTTCTGCAGTGACGATAACCTTCTTTGCAGCCCTGGTCATCAACACATCCTCGAACTTAGGTCCGTGAATAATGGCATTGCCGTTGACGTCAGCTTCATGTACATGAATAACTGCCACATCCGGAGCCAATGCTCTAACCACTGTCACCATTTCTCCGGAAAACGGATCCTGAATCTTTGTGAAATAATCATTCACTTCGATAAGATCACTGATCTGGAGACCTCGGACCGGCATAAATGGAATACCGGCTGAACCGGCGCGCAAGGCTGAGATAACGGTATAACAAGCATGTTCATTACCGGCCACACGACCTTCCTGAACAGCTTTCCGATAGTTGGCAGCCAGACCAAATTCTGACTCATAACTGATAAATCCGGCATCAACACTGGCTGCGCATCCTGCAAGACACAAGATATCTACGTCCATGGCCCCCGCAGTTTTAATCAAGCGCAGGCCTTTCTTCTGCTGTCTGGCCATCTCACGGCAGGCAGCCATAGGGGCACGATGAAGTACGTTGCCCCCAAGAGCAACCAGATCATTGTCCTTTATCAATTCAATGGCTTTTTGCAGAGAAACCAGTTTGTTCATCAAGTTATCTTCCTTATATTATTTAGCCGCATTGCATGCAATCTGGATGGCATCCCATACACCTGCAAAAGGCGGTGCATAAATCAGGTCTGTCATGCCAAGATCTTCGCATGTCATACCAGCATGTATTGCTGTGGCAAAAACGTCAGTACGGAGGGCTGCGCCCTTTTCACCGGCTAGCTGTGCGCCCAGAAGGCGTCTTGTTCCTGCCTCATAAATGACCTTGATGGTAATCGGTGTAGGATTGGGATAATAAGCGGGATGGTCATAAGCTCTGATCATCTTGGTCTTATAGTCGATACCAAGACGTTTAGCATCTGCCTCGCCCATACCGGTGCGTCCCATCTCCAGTTCACACACCTTGATGGCTGCTGAACCCAGAGCTCCGACGAACTCCTGATGTTCACCGGCCATATTGCCGCCGGCGATACGACCGCACTTATTGGCCAATGTACCCAATGCAATGAAGGCATCCTCACCGGTAATGCGATTGTATACGGTGATACAGTCACCTGCGGCATAAACATCCGGCACACTGGTACGCATCTGACGATCAACCACGATGGCACCATTCTTAGCAAGCCGGATACCAGTATCCTTCAGGAAACCGGTAGAAGGACGAACCCCAACAGCTACAATGACCAGATCGGCTGGATAAGTGCCCTTATCTGTTGTCACACTGTTGACGAAGACATCACCATTGAACTGCTGAACCTTCTCATTCAGACATAAGGCTACGCCTTTTGAAATCAGTTCCTGTGCTGCCATCTCAGACATCTCTTCATCAAAAGGTGTCAGTATGCGAGGAGCAGCCTCTACCAAGCGGACATTCTTTCCAAGATTCAGGAAAGCATCAGCGCATTCTACGCCGATATAGCCACCGCCTACGATAACAACATTCTTAACCGTATCCATCCGAGCCATCTCGCGCAGGAAGATACCATCCTCCAGACGCTTCAGCACGTGAACGCCCATCATGTCTTTACCGGGAAATGGCGGTACCACTGAGTCTGCGCCTACAGAGATCATCAGCTTGTCATAATGATCTTCAAATGTTGTACCTGTGGTGTGGTCCAGAACCACTACTGTCTTCTTATTGAAATCAACAGCTTTTACTTCATGATGCAGCTTGCTGACAATACCCATAGCATCAAACTGTTGCTGGGTACGGGCAATCATGCGTCTGTAGTCATCGTTAAAGCCGCCCATATAATAAGGAAGGCCACAGGCTCCGTATGATAAAAAGCCGTTCTTTTCGTAAACGACGATTTCGGCTTTTGGATTCGTTCTGATTAATTTTGAAGCGGCAGACATACCTGCTGCCACTCCACCAATGATAATCGCTCTCATGTGTTATTCTTTCTCACTTACCCATAACGGGAGGTGCGTCTACAATACCCACGATAAAGGCATCAATGGGAGCTGAACGATTGATGGCATGCTGTGTGGTTTCATCTGTTGTTACCAACACAAGCTCACCAATACCGGCACCGATGGTATCACCGGCGATGATAATATTTTCTTTATTACCAAAATATGGTTCCACCATTAAGAGCTTGTAACCCACCAGGTTATCAAACTTTCTGGTTGAGACAACTGTCCCTACAACCGTTCCGAGAATCATTTGGTGTTCCTTTCTTTAATAAGTGTCAACATCTGCCCCTGCTTAATCTGAAACGCATTTGCATCATCTGTGTCAATATGGAAATCAAGCCAGCTCTGATCAGTGACGCGAACCACGACATTTCGCAAAATACCGCCCTTCTCACCATCAGCCTGAAAGCTGACTCTCTCTCCATCCCTAACGCCGAACCAGGCTGCATCTGCCGGAGTCATATGAACATGACGATCCGGAATGATCAGACCTTCACTAATAGTGATTTCTCCTTTCGGACCACGAATGGTAAGGCCCGGGCTTCCGGCAATATCACCGGAAGTACGAACAGGCGGTATTACGCCCAGATTGCGGCTATCAGACAGAGACACTTCCACCTGTGTCCGCTTACGTTCGGGTCCCAGAACACGCATCTTAATAGGTTTCCCTTTAGGACCAATGACTTCCACTGTCTCCTGGCAGGCATACTGACCCACCTGGCTCAGGGGTTTCATAGGTGTGAGCTGATATCCGGGGCCGAACAAAGCATCCACATGATCACGCTGTAAGTGAAGATGGCGCGCGGAAACACCTGCAGGAACCTGATAGGGGTTCTCTTCAAGTTGTTCGAACAATTCCATTATTCTGTTTGTCACTGTTGCAACTATGGATGATTCCACTGCCATAACTTACACTCCTGCGTTTTAATTATTTTGCATAGGGGAGAATACTGCCAACCATCGGATTGGGAGCCGGGATGACGTGAACAGCTACCAGTTCACCAATTCTGGAAGCAGCTTCCTGACCGGATTCTACAGCAGCCTTAACAGCGCCTACATCACCCTGTACGATAACGGTTACAAGACCGGAACCAATCTTTTCTGTGCCGACTAATTCGACATCGGCAGCTTTTAACATGGCATCTGCAGCCTCGATAGAAGCAGTGAGACCTCTGGTCTCAACCATACCAAGTGCGCGCATTCTTGTTTTAACTTCAGCCATTTTTTCTCCTTTGGCGGTCATACCGCCGGGTAAATTCAATTATTATTTTTTAGTTGTACGACGTCTGGTAGTTTTGGGCTTCTCAACAGCCTCAACCTTCTCCTGCTCAGGTTCTTCCTTGGGCAGAGAGACCGGTTCTTCTCCCAGAAGATCGTTCATCATGTTCATCAGTTTGATGATTTCCGGATGGGGGTTGCTGATATTGACTGCCACTTTCAGATTCTCATCACCAATAGCATGACGTGATGCTTCTGCTGCATCGATGGCTGCATCAACTGCAGACACTTCACCTGCAACAATACCGCGGACCATCTTACCGCCCATTTTCTTATGAAAACTGCAGACTCTGACATCAGCGGCCTTCAGCATGTTATCCATGACCACTACTGTATTCGAATATGCTGTGACCTCAACGATCCCGATGGCATTCCATTTCATAGTTTCATCCGTTCTTTTATAAAGTAATCAATAGATTCTAAGATTAGCCCAGGCTGGGAAGAATCTTGGCAACATCAGAATGGGGTCTGGGGATGACGTGTACAGCAACCAGTTCACCGATTCTGGAAGCAGCTTCCTGACCGGATTCTGTAGCAGCTTTAACAGCACCAACTTCGCCCTTAACGATAACTGTTACAAGACCGGAACCGATCTTCTCTGTGCCGACCAGTTCGACATCTGCAGCTTTAAGCATAGCATCTGCGGCTTCGATGGAAGCTGTAAGACCTCTGGTTTCAATCATACCGATAGCTGACATTGACATAAGTTTATCCTCCTTGAAAAAGATTATTTATTATTGTTGAATTTTACTTTTGTAATGTGACCTAATTTTTCTGTGCCTTCATAAGGCAGTTCGATAACCTCCGTCAGTACGACGTCGGGATCGTTGTAGACCAGTGCAGCCTCTCTGGCTACTTCGCAGGCGATCTTGACATTGGATACTGTTCCCACGAACTTCACCTGACCGGTCATCGGAATAAAGGCTGAAGTATCTTTGGGGTTAATAGTATCGATGCCGATGATCTCTACATCAGCAGCTTTACAGGCTTTATCCATGGCATAGAGTATCGTCGCATATCCGGCGCACTCAAGAAAGCCCATTGCCAGTTTTGCCATGCAGCACTCTCCTTATCTTTAAACGATTCTCAGACCACCGTCTGCCAACTGGCAGCGACGCAGTCTGGTAAAGCTCTTGGCGTTTGTCAGACCTTCACCTGTAGGACCGGCGATTGTCATAGTACAATGACCTTCGCCACCGATGCCGACGCCCTTAAGTGTGGCACCATTCTTTGTGAAGATTGTAGTTTCGATCAGTTTGCCAAAGTATGTCATGTGATCAACATTCTTGGAGAACATAGATGCTGTATGACGATTACCTGACTCTGCGATATAAGCATATTCACAAGCTTCTTCGAAAGTCTTGCAGCTTACGATGGGAAGAATCGGCATCAGCTGTTCAACCAGAACGAAGGGATGGTCGTGAGGTACTTCGCAGATGCACAGACGGCAGTCGCGTCTGTCTGTAACGCCAATCTGTTCCAGGATAAGACCGGCATCTTTACCGACCCACTTCTTGTTAACGGACCACTTACCATCTTTGTTCTGGAATACGATACCAAGCAGACGTGATACCTGATCGCTGGACAGGAGGTAGGCGCCTTCTGCAACCATGTTATAGACCAGTTCTCTGGCGATAGATTCTTCAGCAAAAACTTCTTTTTCTGCCAGACACAGCAGGTTGTTATCGAAGGAAGCACCACGGAAGATTTCTTTAGCAGCCAGCTTGATGTCGGCTGTTGCGTCTACAACAACAGGGGGATTACCTGCACCGGCACCGATGGTCTTCTTACCTGAGCGAAGCAGGGCATTGACCAGACCCATGCCGCCTGTACCGGACATCATGCGAATCTTGGGACTGGAAGTCATGATCTTAACATTGTCCATGGTAGGTTCAGGAGTTGTTGTGATCAGGTTAACCGGACCGCCATTTGCAACGATTGTGTCATGAAGCAGCTGTACGCAATATGTACATACCTTCTTGGCACCGGGATGAACGTTGAAAACTACAGCGTTACCACCGGCGATCATGCTGATGGTATTGTTGATGATTGTTTCTGTAGGGTTGGTGGACGGTGTGATGGCACCGATAACACCGAAGGGTCCTCTCTCTTCAAGCATCAAACCGGTATCACCGGAGATAGCATCTGTTGTCAGACACTCTGTACCGGGTGTGCCGTTAATGACTTCGATATGCTTGATGATCTTATCTTCGTAGCGACCCATACCTGTTTCTTCGTGAACTCGCTTGGCTAATTCTTCAGCATGTTCCAGAGAAACTTTACGAATGGCTGCGATGATCTTCTCTCTCTTCTCGAGGTTGTAATGCATGTACCAATCGCGCTGTGCTTTGTAAGCGGCATCGATAGCATCTTCCATACGAGCGAATACGCCATGGCTGCCATCAGCACTTGTACTTGCAGAAGAGCTGCCTGCATTGACATTCATGCTGGCCAGAACGCTTCTGACGATCTGTTCAAGTTCCTGTGAACTGATATCCACTTTTCATTCCTCCTTCCGGAAATAATTATCGATTCATCTCTGCTGTGACGCGGCGTACCACTTCAGCAATGATTTCTTCCTTAGACTTAGCACGAGACACTTCCGGAATATTATCCAGCGGAAGGCTGCCGCATCCGCAGCTGATGGGTTCTGCTGAGCCCATACCCGGTTTCACAACAGGTGTTACACCCTTAAGGTTGACCTGAACCGGTGCAGCCATGGGATTGGGAGCTGCCATGGGGAATGTATAACCGGAGCCGGGACGGATCTCGGAAATGATGTCCTGGTTATTGGTTGTGTCACAAGCACAAGGCGGTGTGCCGCCTGTTGTGATACCATACTTGATACGGTTATCCATCAGAGTCTGGACCTGGTCACAGGACAGGGGATGCTGCTGACCGATAATGTTGCCGGTATACATCAGCAGGCTGGCATAATACTCAACAGCTTCCAGACGGAAGAATGCTTCGTATACGTCCTTGCCCCATGAAAGTGCACCATGGTTGGCCAGAAGACAGGCATTGTAGTCTCTGCAGAAGGGAGCAACGGAATCCGGTACTTCCTGAGTACCCGGTGTAGCATACTTAGCGATAGGAACAACGCCAAGATTCAGAACACCTTCTGTTAAGATGGGTTTTTCCAGGGGAATGCCTGCAACAGCATAAGCTGTGGCGATAGGCGGATGAGCATGAGTAACACCCATGCATTCAGGGTTCTCTGCATAAACGCGCAGATGCATCTTAACTTCTGAAGACGGCTTAGCGGTTCCCTGAAGAACTTTGCCGTTCAGATCCATCTTGACAAGCATCTCCGGTTTCATGAAACCCTTGGATACGCCGGTAGGTGTAGCCCAGATAGCATTGGGACCTACTCGACAAGTGATATTTCCATCGTTTGCGGCAACGAAACCGCGGCTGTACATACGTTTGCCGATATCGATAATGGCATTCTTAGCCTCGAAATCAGACATGTATTTAACACCTTTAATGGTTATCATTCCTTACCTCTTTTCATTGGTCAAAACAAACAATAACAGTTATAAACTATACTCGAAGTATAGCATTTCTGTTTGGAATGTCAATATTTTCTGTGTTTTCCGGCGGAATCTCCCTTTGTTTTGTTGGTTTTGTGTTTGTTTTGTTGGTTTTATTGGTTTATATTTCTCCACCAATCTGCTATAATAATCATGCACAATAATCCGCAAACAGTAAAGGAGATAACATGCTTGGCGTAACAAGAAAAGCTATGATCAAAGACATCCTGCTGGAGAAGAAGAGCGTCATCGTCTCTGACCTGGCCAAGCGCTTTGATGTAACCGAAGAAACCATTCGACGAGATCTGCAGCAACTTGAAAATGAAGGTTTCCTGACCAGAACCTATGGCGGAGCCTTTATTCAGGAAGGTGCTATTAATGATGTAGACCTGGCCCTTCGTGAAGCAGTCAGCATCGACAAAAAAGAAGCCATCGCTGAGGTGTGCGCCTCATTGATCCACCATGGTGACACCATCTTCCTGGACGCTTCCACAACTGCCAGTTTTGTTGCCCGTGCTATTAAAAACATGCGTGTGACAGTTCTTACCAACTCTCTTATGGTTGTGGATCAGTTAAAGGATCATGATTCCGTCAGACTGATCTGTCTGGGTGGGGTCTATTCACCTCGGACCAAAGCTTTCAACGGCCGCAGCACCATCCTTGGCCTCAACGACTATTATGTTGATAAAGCCTTCATCTCCTGTCGATATGTTTCACTCAGTCACGGCATCACCGATTCTAACGAAGATATTGCCATGGTACGTCAGACTGTTCTGAATCAAGCTCACGAGATTTTCCTCATCGCCGACTCTTCTAAATTCAATAAAACCTCTTTTATGCACCTGTGTGATCTGAAAGATCTGAACGGTGGTATAATTTCTGATTTCGACTTCACGCCGGATTGGGAACGAGCCTTATCTGAAGAAAAAGTCAATATCTATCGCGCCTAAATAACAAAAACCGCTCCTACTGGAGCGGTTTTACTGTACTTTGCTTTGATTTCAGATCTCGTACTATTATTCTCTGTTGGTCAGATATCCTGCAATAGCAGCAGCGGCTTCTTCTTCATCTTCACCGGCAGTTGCGATGGTGACAACCTCACCTTCATCCAAACCAAGGGCCATCATACCCATGATGCTCTTTGCATTCATTCGCTTATTGTCTGTTTCGATGTGAATATCGCTGCGAAACTGACTGGCGATCTGAACCAACATGGCGGCCGGTCTGGCATTAATCCCGGATTTAAGCTTGATGGTAACCTCTGTTCTAATCATACTTGTGTAATTCCTCCGTCGTTGGAAGCTTCCGCTTCCGGTATCTCCCTCTTTCTTTCCGAGCGTATCTTCTCGGCTATCTCAGACAGCTTTCTCATTCGATGATTCACTGCCGACTTACTGATAGGCGGATCAGACATTCCACCCAAGTCAGCCAATGACATCTCCGGGTACTGCAGTCGAGCTTCAGCGATCTGTTTCAGCTCACCGGGCAATTCTAAAAAATACCCTTCGTTTTGCAAAAACTCAATGTCTTCTATCTTCTTGCGGGCCGCTGTGACTGCTCTGCCTAAATTGGCAACCTCACAATTGACCCGTCGATTGATGGTGCCCTTACGCTCTCGCATAATGCGGGCATTCTCAAATGACATCATCATACCGCCGGCACCCATAAGACCCAGCATATCAGATATGTTGTCGCTATCCTGCAGATAGACGACCTGAAGTCCCTTTCGCTGAGCTATTTTAGCATTTAGCGAAAAGCTTCGCATCACTTCTGATACCGATTCGGCCGCATAGGTATCAGGACATACGATCTCGAGGCGATAACACCTCTCCGGATCAGTAACCACACCGGCAACCAAGAATACGCCTCTAAGATATGCTCTCCTACAGCATGCCTTATCGATGTACCGCTTCCCGGCAGCAACCTGACCCAATCGGTTCACATCTGCCTCAGAAGCTATGGCCACCTGGTTATAGTCTCGTCCTGTGCCATTTATAGTCTGAAAATACACCTCGTTTATTCTAAGCCCTTTACTTAATATTGTAAAGAACTTACTGGCAACGCCAATGCTTTCAGTTCGAATCCCCATGGCTGTTCGGCCGTCTTCCAAAGCGTATCGACGACCTGCCACCTGAAGCATAGCCAACGCCTCTGCTTCCAGGCAATGTCTGGCCTTGGGAATCTCTTCGCATAATTCATTTCTTACATCAGATGTAAATGACATTTATTCGAATTCACCTATCATCCGGATTTCCGGTTCCAGAGTTACACCTGAATCCTTGCGAACCAGGTCCTGAACTTCATAGATCAAATGGTAAATATCAGAAGCCTTGGCAAAGCCCATATTAATAATGAAGCCTGCGTGTTTCTCTGATACCTGGGCACCTTCGTAAATGTGACCGCGAAGACCGGCATCATCGATCAGCTTAGCGGCAAAATAACCTTCCGGACGCTTGAAAGCACTGCCGGCAGAGGGCATATCCAGGGGCTGTTTGTTGCGACGCTGTTTGCGAAGCTCTGTCATAAGGCCCATGATCATTTTGGCGTCTGACTTGATCAGACGAAGCTTGGCAGACAGGACCACACCGCCATTTTTCTCAATGCTGCTGGTGCGGTAACCAAAGCCAAGTTCTTCATTGGTCATGGTCTTGATGGTGCCGTCTTCCATAAGAACGCGAGCCTCAACCACAACGTCCTTCATTTCTCCGCCGTAAGCACCGGCATTCATGAAGATAGCGCCGCCCAGAGTGCCCGGAATACCGGATGCAAACTCCAGACCGGAAAGGGATGCCCCCAGAGCCTCTGTGGTCATGTTAGCCAGCAAGGCACCGGCCTGAGCTGTGATAACAGTATCTTCTATTTTAATACTGCTCATAGCTTTACCAATTTCAATAACCAGGCCGGGCAGACCCTTGTCTGAGATCAGAAGATTGGTGCAATTACCAACGATATAGGTCTTAACGCCGGCTTCTCGGCAAAGAGCTAAGGTATCGGCAATAGCCTCTTCTGTCTTGGGCATAACATAATAGTCTGCCTCACCGCCTACTCGAAATGAAGTATGACGACGCATGGGTTCATTCTTGAGAACCTGAGACTGACCCAGAATCTCAATCAGTTTACTTTCAAAAACCGCATTTTCCATTTATTCAATCTCCTCCGGTGCAGCGACTTCATCAGGAGCAGCCTGTTCAGCTTCCGGCATCATACCCGGATCCTGGGTAGGTGTCTGATTGCCGGCAGCACTCATATCCGGTTCAGAAGTCATGTACAGAGCTGCATTTTCAGCACGTGTTGTATTGGGATAAGTGTTGATGATCTGCTGGAAGCATTCATCAGCATGTACGGTGTCACCACTGAGACGATAGGAATGACCCAGATAGTTCAAAACGTCATAGTCAGTGCTGTCGATCTTTCTGGCTGCCTCCAACTGAGCAATAGCTGTTGCATAATCCTGTGCGTTGAAAGCGGCGAT
The DNA here is from genome assembly GCA_018065025.1 of Candidatus Equihabitans merdae. Lineage (GTDB taxonomy): Bacteria > Bacillota > Clostridia > Lachnospirales > Lachnospiraceae > Chordicoccus > Chordicoccus merdae. Next base: position 4,065 of record JAGHUB010000217.1, on the reverse strand, counting down.
ACCGGCTTCCTTATACTGAGCCACCAGTGATGTGCCGGTACGTGAATAGATCTTGTTGTAGATTTCCTTGGCTTCTTCAGAAAGCTGGGATACATCAACTTCGGCGATGTAAGTAGCGGCCTCAGTATAGGCGCCATCATTCAAAGCATTGATAGCCAACATCAATTTCTGGTAAGCCAAAGACATGGCATCAGCTGCCTCGATCTGTTCCTGGGCAGAAGCAACGGTACGTTCTGAATCCTTGATCTTCTCTCGCATCTGGTCAACTTCAGCAGACTGTGTTGCCATCTGGGCACTGAACTGAGCGATGCTGTCGTTGGCTTTCTGATTAACCTTCTCGATACGAGCCGGCATAACCAGGAAAAAGATAAATGCTGCACCAATCAGGAATCCCATCAGAATCTGGAGAATGGACCAGCCGCCGAATCGATCGGATAAGCCGGTGGGCTGAATGAGGGTATGATCCTCAGACTCCATACCGCCTACTTCAGGAATCTCCCTTTTATCCATCTTCTCACGATTGTTCCAGAAGGAAACCCGGGGATCCAGAGAAGTGACCTTACCGGTCTGCTCGTCTACTTCCTTCAGGAAACGTAAGGTGGTGGAATTGGTCTTATCGATAAGAGCGGCTTTCTTCAGCAGGGCGCGGGCACTTTCGTACTCACCCTTTCTAATATGAAGAAGTGACAGAAGGTGGTAACCCTTAATGAGCTTGGGATTCTGTGCCAGAATCTTCTTAAGCTGGATCTCCGCTGCATCCTCGTTGCCGTTCAGACAGTTTTCAAGAGACATATTGTACTTCTTGATGGTCTGATTAATGACATCCAGATGGTTGGCATCCTTCTGCAGAATATCAATATAACCGGAGGCGATGTTGTTCTCAGGCTGAATATTCTTGGATATAACCCATTCAGACAAAGCGGCTACCACTTCACCGGTCTCAAAATAAACCAGCCCCAGAAGATTTCGGGCCGGAATATTTACCTTGTTAAATTTGAGGCTGCGCTTCAGATGGTCGATGGCACCGGACAAATCACGAATCTGGGCTTTTTCAAGACCCTGATTGTAATACAAACCGGACAGGACGATAGCCTGTTTCTGCACAGACACATCTGTACCGCACTCGGGACAATAGGCCGACTCAGTCAATTCAGCCCCGCAGTTCATACATTTCATGTATTCTGCTTCCTTTCATTATCAGATGTTTCTTTCATCATTTCTTTCAGAATATCAATAACATCTGTCAGATCTCTGGAATAAATGGCGCCTTCAGCGTCGTCTACATCCAGAGAAGGCTTGAATTTCTTGAGTTCCTCTTCGTAATTGATCATGTCGATCTCCTAAATATAAGTTTTAACCTCGCCTACCATATAGAGGCTGCCCACACAGAAAAGCAGGCTTTCATCTTTTGCGGCACAAGCTTGCCCAAAAGCGGTCTTCACATCCACACAAGTGGCGGCCTCCACGCCATTTTCCAGGAAAATGTTCTGAAGGTCTGCAGGATCCGCTGCCCGATGGCTGTCCACCGATGTGAGATACACATGCCTGAGATTCAAGTCCCGACACATGGCCTCGATCATATCCTTGACATCCTTGTCTGCCATGACGGCAAATACGATGTCGCAAGGCTGTCCATTGGTAAGACTTCCGGCAGCCTGCAGAAAAGCTTTCATGCCATGCATGTTGTGAGCGCCATCCACGTAGATGCCGGGAGCAATCTGCTCCATACGGCCCGGCCAGTAAGCCTTGGCCAACCCCTCCTTGATCACAGCAGGTGTCAGCAAGTCTTTCCCGTACACATCCGGATAAGTGCGGCTAAGCAAAGACATAGCTGCCATCACAAGACCGGCATTTTCTGCTTCATAATGGGCAGGGATGGCAATGTGAAAATCCTCACCGTCACAGGAAAATCCGGTGCCGGCGGCATCCAGGCTATTGACCCGAACCCCTTTTGGATCAAAAGCTTCATATACAATGCCAAGCTCTCGGGCCCGACTTTCTATCACATCGGATGCTCTTGCATCGGTATCAGCGTATAGCAGAGGGACATTTGGCTTCAAGATGCCGGCTTTCTCACCGGCGATGGCCTGAATGGTATCTCCCAGAAATGCAGTGTGATCCAATCCTATAGGCGTAATGATACTCAACATAGGCTCTTCCACCGAACTGGTGGCATCCAGTCTTCCACCCAGTCCTGTCTCCAGAACTGCTGTATGAACCCCCTCTTCTGCAAAAATCACCATGCCCATTAAGAACAGGAATTCAAAGTAAGCGGGAAATGTTGAGCCGTCTGCCACAAGACCGTCAGCCATAGTCCGTACCTTATGAAATGCCCGGACAAATGCCTCTTCTGAAACCCATTGGCCATTGATGCAGATGCGCTCCCGAAGGGTGATCAGGTGAGGTGATACGAAGAGGCCGGTCTTTAAACCGGCCCTTCGAAGAATGCTTTCCGTAAAGGCACAGACAGAACCTTTGCCATTGGTACCGGCCACGTGGATCACGCGGAACTGCCGCTCAGGGTGACCCAGGCGACGTAGGCACTCTATGGTGTGGTCTATCGTGTGTTTCTTAACGAATAATGTAAGGTCATCAATTGCCTTGCAGGCGTCATCATACGCCGTAGGCGCGAAGCTGTTCTTCAAGTTTTTCCTTCATGGCCTTGTATGTAGCCAGTTTTTCTTTCTCAGCGTTAACCTTAGCTTCCGGAGCCTTGCTGACGAACTTAGGATTGTTCAGCATGCCTTCGCAACGCTTGATTTCGCCATCCATCTTCTTGCTTTCAGCCTGAAGTCTGGCGATTTCCTTTTCTTTGTCAACCAGTTCTTCCAGCGGAATGAAGACGGTAGCTGTGGATGTAACAACAGAAACAGCATCTTCGCTGATACCTGTCTTATCGCGCTGGACCTTGATATCCTTGGCGAATGCCATCTTCATGATAGCTGTCAGGGTTGTGCAGATGGTGTTGTAATCAGCTTCGGCTTTATCGCTGTTAACAACGATGAAGAGGTCAGACTTTGTAGAAGCCGGAACATTCATCTTTGTACGGATGTTTCTGATACCACGGATCAGTTCGATGTACTGTGTGATCAGAGCTTCATCTTCCGGGAAATCCATAGCCGGATCATATACCGGCCATGCAGAAGTCATGATGGTCTCTTCTTCCGGAAGCAGTGTGCAGTAGATTTCTTCTGTGATGAAGGGCATGTAGGGATGCAGAAGTTTCAGAGCATCGGCCAGAACCTTCTTCAGTGTCCACAGAGCTGCATCGGCAGAAACCGGATCAGCTTCACGGTTGCCAAGACGAGCCTTAACGATTTCAATGTACCAGTCACAGAATTCATCCCACAGGAAATCATGAATCTTGGAGACGGCGATACCCAGCTCGTACTTGTCCATGTTTTCAGTGATCTCACGTGTAACGGTATTGATGCGGGACAGCATCCAGCAATCAGCGGGCTTAAGGTCTTCCATAGAAGGTGTCTTAATGCCTTCTTCCGGCTCATTCATCATGATGAAACGGGAAGCATTCCAGATCTTATTAGCGAAGTTTCTGCTAGCCTCAACCTGTGACCAATAGAAACGCATGTCATTACCGGGAGCATTACCTGTTACCAGTGTCAGACGCAGAGCATCAGCACCGTACTTGTCGATAACTTCCAGGGGATCGATACCGTTGCCCAGAGACTTACTCATCTTACGACCCTGATCGTCACGGACCAGACCATGGATCAGAACATGATGGAAGGGGCACTTGCCTGTCTGTTCAACACCTGAGAATACCATACGGATAACCCAGAAGAAGATGATGTCATAACCTGTGACCAGAACGTCTGTGGGATAGAAGTAATCCAGTTCCGGTGTCTTCTTGGGCCAGCCAAGTGTTGAGAAGGGCCACAGGGCTGAGCTGAACCAGGTGTCCAGAGTATCCGGATCCTGTTCGATACGTTCGCTGTTGCAGTGGGGACAAATCTTAACCGGTTCACGGGAAACGGTGGTCTTGCCGCAATCCGTACAATCATAAGCCGGGATACGGTGACCCCACCACTGCTGACGGGAGATACA